>JAGHBR010000524.1 GCA_021160885.1 Caldisericaceae bacterium | reverse complement strand
CATTGAGTTGTAGCAAATAACGCAGGTCATAATCATGGACATTTTTACAATGTTCAATCGTTTCCTGTATGGTTTTACCAACAAATTCACAATTACCGCACGGATAGTGCCCCTGACGGTATTTTAAAATTTCACGCCCTTTGAAATAGAAAGGACGAATATTACCCCGCCTGACCGAACGTCCTTTTTCTCTTAGTTCAAAGGCGATATCGGTGGCGTATTTAACTTCTCTGGTATTTAAATTAATATTGTAAGCGATTAAAAATTCCCGCACTCCAATTACAGTAGCGCCAGCTTTGGGGTTAAATTCTGCCGGACCGTAATCCGGTTTCCAGTTGGGATCTTTCAATTTTTCGGCCAAGCCTTCGTACTCGCCCTGACGGATAATCGCCAGATTCTGGCGTTCGGGTCTGGTGGCCGATTTTTCGTACAAATAGACCGGAATACCTAATTCTTCGCCCACGCGTTTGGCTACTTCTTTAGAAAGCTCGACACACTCTTCGATGCTAATGCCGCTGACCGGTACAAAGGGACAAACGTCAGTGGCACCGATGCGTGGGTGGGTTCCTTTGTGATGGCGCATGTCAATCAGTTCAGCCGCTTTTTTGATGGCTTTAAAAGCCGCTTCCTTCACACCTTCCGGCGAACCAATAAAAGTTACCACGGTACGATTCATTTCTGCGCCCGGATCTACATCTAATAATCTTACACCTTCAACGGATTTAATTTCATTGGTAATTTGATTAATCACATCCATATTGCGACCTTCAGAAAAATTCGGAACGCATTCGACTAATGCTTTGGTCATTTCCACCTCGCTCTTTTTTCAACTTTTTGCATTGCTAAAGACTTAAAGTTACAAAAAGAATTAATAAGACTAAAGAAAAATTTAAAGGAAAAAAGGCTTATTTTTTACTGACCGGAAGTGGCTGGCTCGGTGGTGTTTGCGTGTAGAAGGAGTTAAGTGTATAAGGGTGTAAGAGTTAAGAGTTGTGGCAAGCTTTGGAGTGCATCGACTGTGTTGCTAACGCTTTAGTTGAATAGGTGATTGATTGAATGGGGACATGGGGTTAAAAAACGTGTTAGCCGTCAGGTCAAATGGTTAAGGGTTGAAGAGTGTAAGAGTTAAGGGTAAATAGTGGTTTTAAGGGATATATTGATTGAGTCCTTAAATTTGTGTAAAAACACTTCTACTCAATTCCCTTTTTGTGGTAATTTACAAGAATTTGCTTAGCCATTTCTCTTGTCTTCTTCATAACCAGTTCTTTTAATCTGGACTTAAGTGGTTGCTCGTAGTTTGTTTGTTCACTAGCAGCGGAACCTTTGACCACAATTTGAAGGCCGTAGGGATCTGGATAGACCATGGCGCTTACAAACAGCCCGGCCGCTCCTTCAAGATTGTAGCCCTTGTGATAATTGCCCTGTTCGTCATATAGATTCTGGGGTAAAGCGCCAGGATTCAGCCCATTAAATGCAACAATGCCCAGGACATAAGTACCGGGTAAACGGAAGAGGGTATCCGGAATGGTAATGCTTGTGCGGTTGGGCTCGATCAGGCCGGAGTCAAATTCACGATCCACCGAATCTTTTAAGACCGGATCGTAAATTCGCCCGCCCACGATGACCTGCAGCGCCGTGGCCTGTTCCACTTTTTCCCATTTGACCACCAATTCATCATTCACATTAATAGTTTGAGGATTGCTTAAGTTTTTAATGAACGGGATAGAAGGCATGACCGTGCTGCCGCTGGCCACCACTTTGCCCTGATGCTCTACCATAAGCTGATATCTGGTAAAATAATTGTAAGACAGCGCATTCAATGTGTCAGCGTAATAATTGGGAAAGATCGTAGCGCTTGAATCATTGATCAGCGGTACACGATTGATGTGCAGCTTTGCATCGGTGATGGGCTGATTGGCTTTTTCCACAAAACCGGAAGCACACCCTCCCAGCCCGCTAAAGGAGATAATCTCAACCACCACAATGTAGTCATTCTGTGGCTCATTGACCGGAGCACTGAGAATTTCCGTGTCAGTTTTGTCCTTATTACAGGACCATTGAAATTGAACAGCCATTAAAAGCAGGATCAGCCAGGAGAAGATTTTTTTAATATTCATGCAATACCTTTCTGGAGGAAATGTTTATTTTGAATAAAACCAGTTTGTTTATTTTTCACAAATTTTTCAGGTTTGCGCTTTTTAAGATCTTTCCAGGTATCCGGAGACACGTCATTGGTCTGGCGAGGCGATGGACGCAATTGCGCAGCTGCGTGTACAATTTCTTGCAGGCTGGCGGCGCTGTCCAGCACAACAAAATTTTTCCCTTCTGCCGGAGAATTCCCTTGCTGGTTGCAGGAAGCTAAAATCCAGAAACAGACGGTTAAAATCACCAGGCGTTGCATTACATTCCTCAAAGCACTACAATTTCGTCGCAAAAAATCCAGGCCTTACCACCAGCGCCAGGATGCCAGGAAGGACAGGTTTTGCGGTTTTTGGCTTTGATTTTTACAAAACGCGCTCTCTGGCCGATGTCATTAATGCGAAAGCTATGGATCACACTCTCGGCTGCTCTTTCTGAAATGGAATTCGGCAATTGACCAATCACCGTAAATTGCTGGCCATTACCCGACAGGCTAAATTTTACCGCCACGGGCATAAAAATCCACGATTCTATTTGCTGCAAGAATTGAGCACTAATGGTTTCAATCAGCTGTTCTTTGCCCAAATCAATCACCAGCTCCATATTTCCCCCCTCAAAGCCCTGCCAGCCTGTTTTAAGATTGATGTTCGAATATGTACCATCGGTAAAAGCAAAACCATCGACCAGGGTGGCAGCGCCAGTATCGTAGCGTGAATCAGGAGGAATCAAGTAGCGCACTTTTTTGCCCTGCGCTTTATGACGCACCATTTGAGGCTTCGAAGGCAGGTATTTTTGCAAATTGGTGTCTCCGTACTGAGCTCTTAATTTTTCCAGTTCGGCTTTTAATTGCTTAACAACCTCCGCGTAAGCCGGATCATTGTAAACATTGTGTAGTTCTTCAGGATCTTTTTGTAGATCGAACAATTCCCATTCGTCAATGTCGTAGTAAAAATGGGCAAGTTTGTAACGTTTGGTTCGAATACCGTAATGACGCTTGACCATGTGCCAGGCCGGATATTCGTAATAGTGATAATAAATCGCTTTACGCCAGTCGGCAGGCGTTTGGCCTTTGAGGACTGGACGGATTGAACGTCCCTGCATGTCATCAGTTGGTTTGATGCCTGCAAAATCCAGGAAAGTCGGCGCAAAATCAAGATTAAGCACCATGTCCTCTGTGTTACGCACGCCGCTGGGCACTTCGGCCGGATAGCGCACCAGGAGCGGCATGCGTAAACTGGGTTCGTAAATCCAGCGTTTGTCGAACCAGCCATGTTCTCCCAGATAAAATCCCTGATCAGAAGTGTAAACTACAATCGTGTTTTCCCGCAAGCCGGACCGATCAAGGTAATCCAGCACGCGACCCACATTCTCGTCTACCGAATCAATGCAGCGCAGGTAATCTTTAATATAGCGCTGAAATTTCCATTTAGCCAGTTCTTTGCCCTTTAGTTTTGCCCGGCGGAAGGCTTCGTTCTTTGGTCCATAAGCTTTTTGCCAGGCGGCTCGTTGTTCGTCGCTCATGCGCCGCCAGGTGCTTTGCCACATGCGGCTGCCCATTTTCTCCCACTCTGTTTCGTCCTGCTGACCTGGCATGTCTGGTACTTTCAAGTCGTAATCAAGAAAGGTGTGGCGGGCAATTTCCATTTCCTGTGTTTTGGCCGCTTCCCGTGTTGAATAGTCATCGAAAAAGGTGTCAGGGACTGGTATTTCAACATCATCGTACTTGTGCAGATATTTGATATTGGGCATCCAATTCCGATGCGGCGCTTTGTGATGCAACAGTAGACAAAACGGTTTTTGCGGATCACGCTTATTTTGCAACCAATCCAGTGCAAAATCGGTAATTAAATCCGTTACGTAGCCGTCAACTCTCTTACGTTGGCCCATTTCAATAAAGTCAGGATTGTAATAATTCCCCTGACCAGGCAGTACGTTCCAGTAATCAAATCCTGTTGGTTCACACTTTAAATGCCACTTGCCAATCATGGCCGTCTGATAGCCACTGGACCGTAAGATTTTGGGAAATGTTTGCTGCTGGTTGTCGAATACTTTGGAGTTGTCGATTACTCCGTTCAAATGGCTGTACTTGCCGGTTAACATTACAGCTCGGCTGGGAGCGCAGATGGAATTGGTGACAAAACTCTGTTCAAACAGTACGCCTTCCTGGGCCAGGCGATCGATGTTTGGTGTTTGATTTAATTTTCCACCATAAGCGCTAATGGCCTGAAAACCATGATCATCACTCATGATGAATACGATGTTGGGAGGCTTTTTGGCCAGGCAACGAATGCCGCTAATACTCAGCAGCGAGGTGGCTAACAAGCCCTGCCCCATGGATTTTAAAAATTGACGTCTTTGCATGCCTTTGTCCTCCGTAAGTAACACATCCCGTGTTCCGTGGCGATGTCAAAATCGAACGGATGGCTTCAGGAGTTACACGGGTTATTTTTTATAAAAAAGTAACAAACAAAACGAAGGCTTTCAAGTTTATTTTTGGATAAAATAAACTAATAAAAGCATTGAAATTTTATTTGACTGGAAGCGTTTTACTTATTACATTTGAACAAGTATTCAAATGAAAGATCTAAAATGTCTGAAAAAGGAAGTCTGATCTGTTCAGTTAACGTCGTTGATCAGGAAAAAATTCAAAAACTTGAACAGATTTTACCTGATAAAGAAATGACCAAAAAGATGGCTGAAATTTTCAAAGCTCTTGCCGATCCTACACGGTTGCATATTGTGCAGGCTCTTTTAGAAGAAGAACTTTGCGTTTGCGATATTTCGGCTGTGGTCAACCTTTCTATTTCCGCCATTTCTCATCAATTACGCCTGTTACGTACCATGCACATTGTAAAATTTCGCAAACAGGGGAAAATGGTTTACTATTCTCTGGATGATGATCACATTACTCTACTTGTACAAACAGCGCTGGAACATGTACAGGAAAAAACAGGAGAATCTGTTCGTGCTTAACCATTTTAAAAATTTAAAATTAAGATTAAACAACTTTTTCAATGTGACACTGGGATTTTTATTTTTAATCCAGACTCTTATTTTACCTCTGTCCACAGACCAGAGCGTTCTTTGCATTTCAGAAGACCACATCGCTGTTGAAAAGACAGAACAAAATACGACCTGTAAACATGACGCAACTTCGCTTACATATTTACGCGAGAAATTTCAAAAATATCATCAGGACGATTGTGCCGATATTCCTTTAATGCAACATGAAAAAAATATTGTAAAAATTACTAAACATCTCAGAATTGCAGTACAACCTTTACATCTAATTGGTCATGAATCTTATTCTTCAAGGAAAAGTCTTTTAACTGACAATCGTCAGTACCATTTCAATCCGCCAACCTTTTCCATTTTAAAATCTACCATTTTACTTATTTGAACCTTTAACTACCCTACTTTGCTGTAGCTGTTTTTTATTTTAGTTACTAAATAAGTTGTAACCGAAAACTCATAAAATCAAACAATATGGAGAAACTATGAAAATTTTAGTAATGGTCCTTGTGGCAATGCTGTTTATTGCAGGTTGTAACAGCCATCAAATTCAGGCCATTAAAACTCAACCGGCGCCTTTAATTCAAACAATTAAGGAGCAAGTTCAAAATCAAAATACACAAAACACTGTTAGTGGAAGTCTTACCTTGTTAGACGCCTTAAAACTGGCATTGGAAAACAATCCACAGCTAAGTGTGTTCTCTTTAGAAGTGCGGGCTCGGGAAGCGGCAGCATTACAAGCTTCGCTCTGGCCCAATCCGGAAGCAGAGATTGAAATCGAAAATTTTGCCGGTAGCGGACCGCTTTCAGGATTCAAAAGTACAGAAACTACTATTTCCATTGGCCAGTTGATTGAATTAGCCGGTAAACGGGCTAAACGCACGCAATTGGCAAATCTGAAAGCCGAATCAGCCAGCTGGAATTTTGAAAGTAAAAAATTAGAAATCTATGCTCAAACCGTCCAATTTTTCAATGAAGTGTTAATCGCTCAAAAAGAGGTTGCATTAAACAACGAAATCTTAAATTTAAATCAAAAATTTAAAGAACAGGTTCTTTTTCGCATTGCCTCTGGTCGCATATCTTCGGCGGAGCTGGCCAGAGCCAATGTGGAAGTTTCCAGAGCAAAGATTGCCCTGGAACAGAGTAAACGCCGATTACAGGCGGCGCGTAAGAGGCTGGCAGCTACCTGGGGAGCTACTGAAGCAAGCTTCGATAGTGTTAGCGGCTCGTTGTTCATTCTTGATTCTTTACCGTCCTTCTCCCAATTGTACAAAGCCTTAAAAAACAATCCACAATTAAACCGATGGGACACCGAAATAAAGAGCAAGGAAGTGGCTTTAAAACTGGCCAGTGCAGGTCGTATCCCGGATCCTGTTATCCGATTGGGCTACCGACGTCTTAGCGAAATCGATCAACAGGCTATTGTTGCGGGTATTGCTTTGCCCTTGCCGATCTTTAATCGAAATCAGGGGGCCATTGAAGGAGCGCGTGCGCGCTTAAAGCAGACCGCTTTACAAAAAGAGGCAGTGTATTTACAGCTCCAAACAGAACTTAATTCACTTTACCAAGAGTTAAATGCTGTACATCAGGCCATTCAATCATTAAAAAAAGAAATTTTGCCCCAAGCACAGGAAGCGTTTCAAACCATTTCTCAGGGGTACAAAATGGGCAAATTTAACTTTTTAGAAGTACTGGATGCCCGTCGATCTTTTTTCAGCGCCAGAGCAACCTATTTACAACAACTGGCTGAATTTCAACGTTTGCGGACAGAAATTGAACTTTTGACCGGCAAATCCATGACAGAATTAAATTAAAAATGAGGGAAAATCCTATGAGTAAAAAAATAAAAACCTATGCCATGATTATTTTAGCTGCCGGAATTGCGTTTATTAACTGGCAATGCAGTAATTCTGATAAAACAAAAACCGAAACTCACGCCCAGGAAGAACATCATGAAGAACAGAAAATTGTTACAATTAGCCCAGAAGAAATGCAAGAATTTGGGGTGGAGCTTGCCAAAGCTGAACCTGGCAATTTACAGATACATGTTCTTTTACCTGGTGAAATCATCATTCCACCCGACAACTTAGCTCATGTACATCCCCGTTTTCCTGGTATTGTAAAAAAAGTACTTAAACATATTGGCGATCAGGTTAAAAAAGGAGAGACCCTGGCCATTGTTGAAAGCAATGAAAGCCTGGTGGAATATCCGATTAAATCACTGATTGATGGAACCATTGTGGAAAAACATTTGACCATTGGCGAAGTCGTTGATGACAAAAGCCACGGTTTTGTTATTGCCAATCTTAATACCGTTTGGGTGTACCTCCAGGTCTATCAAAAAGATTTACCTTATGTTCGAGTTGGCCAAAAAGTCAAGATTACGGCCGGGCCTGGTTTGCCCGAAGTAGAGGAAATCATTGATTACATTTCACCAATCATTGATGAAGCAACGCGCACAGCAGAAGCGCGTGTCGTTTTGAACAATTCAAAGGGGCTCTGGAAGCCAGGACTCTTTGTTACGGGAAACATCATGGTAAAAGATTTGAGAGTAAATGTTTTAATTCCCAAAACCGCCATTCAGACTCTGGATGAACAACCAATCGTGTTTGTTCAAACTAAAGAAGGTTTTAAGCCCCAACCTATTGAAATTGGTCGTGAAAATGAAATTAGTGTAGAAGTGGTACATGGTTTAAAACCTGGCATGGTTTACGTTAGCAAAGGCGGTTTTACTTTAAAGGCAGAACTCTTAAAGAGTGAATTTGGAGATGATGAGCATTAGAGAATTTAGAATTAAAAATTACGAATTACGAATTTAAAGAAAAAACTGACGTTGAAGAATTTAAATATTTGTTCAGAAATTTGCGCATAAATTATGAATACAAATTTCTGATTCTTAACCAAATTGGAGAAAAAATATGGACAGATTCATAGAATTTTCACTTAAAAACCGTGTGCTGGTTCTATTTCTGGCTATTTTAATCATGGCCGGTGGATGGATGAGTTACCAGCAACTTCCAATCGATGCTTTTCCGGACGTATCGCCATCCCTGGTTCAGGTGTTTACTGAAACCGAAGGGCTGGCGCCCGAAGAAATTGAAAAATACGTTACCTTTCCTGTTGAAGCAGCCATGAACGGCTTGCCCAATCTGGAGACCATTCGTTCGGTTTCTAATTTCGGACTTTCGGTTGTTAACATCTATTTTAAAGATGGTACGGACATTTATTTTGCCCGACAAGTGGTTAATGAACGTTTGCAAGAAGCCCGCGAACAAATTCCCGAAGGTTTTGGCGACCCGCAAATGGGGCCCATTTCCACAGGCATGGGCCTGGTTTTGTTTTACTACTTAGAAGATACCACCGGGCAATACGATTTAACCGAACTAAGAACCATTCAGGATTGGCTGATTAAGTACCAATTGCAAACCGTCCCTGGCGTAACCGAAGTACTGGGTATTGGAGGCTGGGAAAAACAATATCAGGTTGTAGTTGACGCCAACGCCCTGCAACGTTACGATGTTACCATTCAGGACATTATTGAAAAAGTACGTTCCAATAATTTAAATGTGGGCGCTCAATTTATTGAAAAGAATGCAGAAGAATTTATTGTGCGTTCTGTTGGGCTGGTTTCCAGCATTGAAGATATTGAAAACATTGTCATTAAAACCGTGGACGGTACGCCTGTATATTTAAAAGAAATGGCAAGCGTAAAAATTGGCGGCGCTGTGCGTCGAGGTGTGCAAACACGAGACGGTATTGAAGAAGTGGTAGCAGGAATGGTTGTTAAACTTTACGGTACCAACTCTTCCACAGTGATTGGCAAGGTTGAACAGAAATTAGCTGAAATAAATAAAATCTTACCCGAAGGCATTCGTATTGTGCCCTATTACCAGCAAAAATCTCTGGTGCAAGCGGCGGTTTCCACTGTTACCAACGCCTTGCTGCAGGGAATCATGCTGGTGGCATTGATTTTAATCATTTTCATGGGCTCCATTCGACCCAGTCTGGTTGTAGCGCTTTCCATTCCCTTTTCGATTTTATTTGCTTTTATCGGCATGCGTTACTTAAATCTTTCCGTTAATTTAATGTCATTTGGCGGTCTGGCCATTGCCATTGGCATGATGGTCGATGGTACTATTGTAATGGTCGAAAATGTCGATCGCATGTTGCGAGGTTCCTCGTCTAAAGAACCGCGCATTCACGTGGTAGCCCGGGCGGCCAGAGAGGTAGTGCGCCCTATTGCCTTTGCCATCACCATCATCATCGTGGTTTTTTTACCATTGTTTACCCTGCAGGGCGTGGAGGGCAAAACATTTAAACCTTTAGCTTTTACGGTTTCTCTGGCCATGTTAGGCTCGTTGATTTTTACTCTTTTCTTAGCTCCCCTGTTTGCCCATTTATTAATGCGCAGAGCTAAAAACAAAGGCAAAGCGCAGGCCGCTCAAGAGATATGGATGGTACGCCTGTTACAAAAGACTTACAAACCCATCATTCGCTTTTTTGTAAAAAGAAGAATTTTTGCCATTGCTCTGGCCTTAGTTTTACTTTTGACAGGCGTAGTTATTTTTCCTCAATTAGGTTCAGAGTTTACGCCAACCTTGCAGGAAGGAACCATTATTTTGCGGTTAACTATGGCGCCATCTATTTCGTTAACGGAAAGTACCCGACTCACTCAAATTGTGGAGCGGCGTGTCATGCAGGTGCCGGAAGTGGAGCATGTAGTCACGCGCATTGGCCGCGGCGAGGTAGGCGCCCACACCGATCCCATTAACAGTGCGGAAATGTATATTTTGCTAAAGCCCAAAGAACAGTGGCGGACAGCAAAATCGCAACAGGAATTGGAAAAAGTCATTCGACAGGAAGTGGGCGAAATTCCGGGGATTTTAGCCAATTTTACACAGCCCATCCAGATGACTGTGGATGAATTATTAGAAGGAGTGCGGGCAGAATTAGCCATTAAACTGTTTGGCGACGATCTGGAAGTTCTTAAAGAAAAAGCCGATGAAATTGCGCGCGTCGTGCGCCGTGTACCCGGCGCCGCTGACGTACAACCTGATCAAATAAGCGGTACGCCTCAGTTGCTCATTCGCCCAGACCGCCATGCCATCGCCCGCTACGGTCTGAACATGGAAGATGTACAAAAGGTAATTCGTGCGGCAGTGGGCGGTGAAATTGCCGGGCAGGTTTTCGAGGGCGTAAAACGGTTCGATATTTTAGTGCGTTTAGCTCCGCAGTTTCGCAGTACGCCCAATCAAATCAAACAAATTCTAATAGAAACCCCAGAGGGCACACACATCCCCTTAGCCCAGATCGCCGAAATTAAGGAAATTGTCGGACCGCGTCAGATTACGCGCCAGAACAGCCAGCGTTTTATTACCATTCAGAGCAACGTGGTAGGCCGCGACATCGGTTCCTTTGTGGCCGAAGCGCAAAAAGCCATTGAAGAAAATGTAAGCTTACCTCCTGGCTACCTGGTCACCTGGGGCGGACAATTCCGCTTGCAGCAAGAAGCCAATAAACGGTTAGCCGTGGTTATTCCCATTACGTTAATTATTATTTTTGTGTTGCTCTTTTCCAGTTTCGGTTCTTTAAAAAACACCTTACTTATTTTACTGAACATCCCGTTGGCGCTGGTTGGCGGAATTGCCGCTTTGTGGATTTCGGGGCAGAATCTCTCGGTACCAGCCTCGGTTGGATTTATTGCTTTGTTCGGTATTGCTCTGGAAAACGGTATGGTGCTTGTTTCTTATCTTAATCAATTATTAAAAGACGGCATGCCTGTAGATGAGGCTTCCGTTAAAGGGGCTTTGCTGCGTCTGCGTCCGGTTTTAATGACGGCTATTACAACTGGCCTGGGTCTTATTCCTTTATTGGTGGCTACAGGGGTAGGTAGCGAAGTACAGCGTCCGCTGGCCACCGTGGTAGTTGGCGGATTGTTCACTTCAACCATTCTGACTTTGCTGGTATTACCCGCCATTTACAAATGGTTTTCCATTAATGTACAAAGTGAATTAGAGACCGATTAAAAGAAAGGAAATTTAATGAAACACATTATTTCGTATATTAAACCGCATAAATTAACCGAAGTTACGCTGGCCTTGCGAAGCATTGAAAATTTAAGCGGTATGACCGTACTCGACGTAAAAGGCTTTGGTCGCGGTCGTAAAAAAGAAGCCACTTTAGAGGAGCAGCTTCTGGATTTTGTTCCGCATGTTAAAATTGAAGTTTTTTGTAATGATGAATTGGTAGAGCAGGTTGTGAATGCCATTGAAACAACAGCGCACACCGGTTTACGAGGCGATGGGAAAATTTACATTTGCAGCTTACAGGATGCCATTCGCATTAGTACTGGTGAACGAGGCAAAGCTGCCGTTTAACAAAACATTGTGGGAATCGGGGTGGTTACTCCGATTCCCTTTAACTCAAAAAGAGGAAATTGAAGAATGAAACAGCAAGAAGAGAACAAAGGTTATGAGGGAAAATGGTACGCCCATCCGCCCATGCGCAACGCTTTGATTGCCGGGGCCATTACTATTGTTACCTTTGCCCTTTCGCTTGGCGGAATGATCAGCGGCTGGCAGGCAATCATTCCCTTTGCCATTGCCATTGTGATTGGCGGCTTTCACTGGACGCGCGAAGGCATTGAAGAATTGATTACCGAACGCGAAATCGGCATTGAAATGCTGATGATTGCCGCTACCTTTGGTTCCATTGTGTTAGGCATGTGGGACGAGGCGGCCTTTCTGGTCTTTTTGTACGGCGCAGCCGAAGGGTTAGAAGAGTACACCTACGACAAGACACGGGCTTCCATTCGCAAATTGCTGGACCTGGCGCCCAAAGAAGCTACGCTTTTGCGCAACGGCAAAGAAGAGGTGATCCCTGCCGAGCAATTAAAAGTTGGCGACCAATTTCTGGTGCGTCCGGGCGAATCCATTCCCACCGACGGGATCATTGTTAAAGGCCGTTCCAGCCTGAACGAGGCGCCGGTCACTGGCGAATCCATTCCCGTACGCAAAAAAGAAGGCATGAAGGTGTTTGCCGGAACCATTAATCAGGAAGGCGCGCTGGTCATTGAGGCCACCGCCACCTTTGCCGACAACACCCTGGCTAAAATGATTCACCTGGTGGAAGAGGCGCAGGAGCAAAAGGGTCGGGCTCAGGCTTTTATTGAGCGTTTTGGCCGAAAATACTCGCCGCTTGTTTTATTAAGCGCCATTTTGATGATTGCCATTCCCTATTTGCTTGGCGCTTCGCTGGCCTTCTGGGCTTCGCGGGCAGTGGTATTATTAGTGGCAGCCGCGCCCTGCGCCCTGATCATGTCCACGCCAGTGGCCATGGCAGCCGGCATTGGCACGGCCGGCAAGAACGGCGTGTTAATTAAAGGCGGCGTTCATCTGGAAAATCTGGGCAAATTAAAAGCCATCGCCTTTGACAAAACAGGCACTTTAACGCGCGGCCAACCCGTTGTTACCGACGTGCTTACCCTGAACGGTTCGGAGCAGGAGATTTTACAAATCGCTTTTAGCATTGAAAAGTATTCTGAACATCCGTTAGGTCGCGCTATTGTTAAAAAAGCCGAAGAATTGCAATTAAAAGAATTAGCCGTAAACGACTTCCATTCTATTGCCGGGTATGGCGCACAGGCTAAAATTGGCGGCGAAACATTTATTGTCGGGCGACAGGAGTTAATCGTCAAAAATGGATTACCTTCAGAAATAAACGACAAAGTAGAGGCCCTGCGCAATCAGGGCAAAACCGTCATTATGATTGGCAGGCCCAACGAAGTAAAAGGCATTATTGCCATTCGCGATGAAATTCGGCCCAAAGCGCGAAGCATGGTGGAAGGCCTGCACAAAATGGGGTTAAAAGTAGCCATGCTCACTGGCGACAACGAACGCACCGCGCAGGCCATTGCCCGCGAACTACAAATTGACGACGTGCAGGCCGGGTTAAAGCCGGAAAGCAAAATGGAAGCGCTGGAGCAGTTGCAGCAAAAATATGGCGCGGTGGCCATGGTAGGCGATGGGATTAACGACGCGCCCGCACTGGCCAAAGCCACGGTGGGCATTGCCATGGGCGCGGCTGGAACCGACGCGGCCATTGAAGCTGCCGACATTGCCCTGATGGGCGACGATCTGGAAAAAATTCCCTTTGCCCTGCATCTGGGCAAAAAAGCTAAACGCATCAGCAAGCAGAACATCGTCTTTTCATTGCTGGTTTTAGGAGTACTAATTCCAGGTTCTCTGGCCGGGCATTTGTCTGTAGCGCTGGTCGTTTTCTTTCATGAAGCCTCAGAGTTATTAGCTGTAGCCAACGGTCTTCGTGCTGGAAAAGTTTAGTCCAGTAAATTTATTAAAAAGAAGTTAAAATGATGTTAAACAAAT
>JAGHBR010000275.1 GCA_021160885.1 Caldisericaceae bacterium | reverse complement strand
CAAGTAATAAGTTACAATAAATTAGAAAATTATTAATTGGTTGGGAAGATGTGAATCAGGTTAAATAATCGGTCTGACCGCCCACTCAAAATCGTCAGGACAGTCAGACGGATTAAATGGATTGTGTAGCGTAACAACTGTTTGCCCTGCAACTATCTCTGCCCCTAACCGGTAGCCGGAGGCTTTAGACTGCCGTTTTGCGCGTAAAAGGCAAGGCATGCCTTGCTATTGCCGAATCCATGTAATCCTGTCCTGATGCTTTGATTAGATGGACAGTATTTAAGCTTTTTAAAGTATGCACTAAAATCACTACAATCGCGCATTTAATTTCCTCACTTATTCACCAGCACTACTTTACCAAACGCCTGGCCTTTTTCAAGAAATTCGTGCGCTTTAGCAACTTCTTCAAACATAAATTCCCGTGCAATAATGGGCTTGAACTTTCTGCGTTCAATTAAATTCACCAGTTCGATGATATCTTTTCTCGTTCCCATGGTAGAACCGATAATTTGTTGATGTTTAATGAATAGGGCACGTAAATCGATTTCAACCTTAGGCCCGGTTGTTGCGCCACAGGTCACCAGTTTGCCGCCAATTTTCAGTGCTCTTAAACTTTCCTTCCAGGTAGCCTGCCCCGGATGTTCGATCACAATGTCCACACCTTGCCCCCTAGTCAGTTCTTTAACCACCTTTCCTACGGCTTGTTGATCATAGCGAATAACATAATCAGCTCCCAATTGTTCCGCCTGGCGTACTTTCTCGGCACCGCCCACAGTAGTAATAACCGTGGCGCCAAAGGCTTTGGCAATTTGCACAGCAGATGATCCTACGCCGGAAGAAGCTCCGTAAACCAGAACTGTGTGTTCAGGTTTTACCTGCGCCTTTTGCACCAACATGTGGTAAGCGGTCATGCTGGCCAGGGGAAAAGCGGCCGCTTCGCTCCAGCTCAAACTTTCTGGTTTCCTGTAAACGTAAGCCGCCGGAACCGCAATGTAATCTGCCTGAACCCCATTCATCGATTCGCCGGGTATCTTAAATTCCGGGCACAAATTTTCCTGACCGGCCAGACAGGCTGGACAATGGCCGCAACTGTGTATTGGAATATTTATTACCTCATCACCTATTTTGTAGCCAAAACGGTTGTGAGCGCGCTCTCCAACGCGAATCACTTCTCCTGCAGCCTCACTGCCCATAATGATGGGCAAAGGAACGCCCGGGATACCACGCCTTACCCACAAATCGAGATGATTTAAAGCCGCAGTTTCCACACGAATCAAAACTTCATCACTTTCAATCTCCGGTATGGGCAAATCTTCAATTTGTAAAACTTCAACCCCACCTTGTTCATGAATACGTATCGCTTTCATTTTTCATTCCTTTTTTTGTAAAATTTCCAACAGGTCATTGATTACTCCATAGGCCGTATCGGTAATGGTTGGCTTGTCTTGCACAATCATTAAATTTGCCAGATTTTTAGCCTGTATTTGCAAAATATTGCTTGTGCCCTGAATATTAAAAAAAGGATGATCGGTTGTCACCTGTTCAAGACCCACCTCAGCACTTTCTCTTGCCCCGTGGACAATAAATTTCCATCTTTTTTTTGCATGCAGCGCCAATTTAATGTTTTCCGTAGAAATTCTGTCAAAAGAATCCCGAGGAATAGAAAAGGGATCCATCTGTGTGTCAAAAAAGACGTTACACAATATGGCCGTTTTAAGCGCAGCATCCCAGCCCTGTAGGTCATGGTCAGCATCTGCTTCCACAACGCCTAATTTTCTGGCTTGATCCAAAGCCTGCTCCGGAGTAAGGCCTTTTTCCATTTCACTCAGCAATAAATTAGTAGTCGAGTTAAGAATACCGCTAAATTCAACGACTTCAGTTCCTTTTAGGCTGTTTCTGAAAAGAGTAAAAATAGGCGTCCCATCCATAACCGTAGATTCGAACAATAACTGGCGGTTTTGTTCAGCGGCTAATTTTTTCAATTTTTGATAATGGAAAGCAAGAGGTCCTTTATTGGCTGTCACCACGTGCTTTCCCAGACGCAAGGCCTGTTCTATTCGTTGCGTAGTGCTGTACGCTTTGTTTTCCAGATCAAGGCTGGAAAGTTCGACCAAAACATCATAATCTGATTCGAAAAGCAATTCTTCAGCTGAACGGTTTGTGAATCCAGGGCAATCAGCTTTGAATTGCCTCTTCTGCTCAAAATATTGCAGAACTTCCCTTCCCTTCAGCCCATGCGCATCAAACAGGCTTCCATGGTTTCTGGTAGTGATACCATTCAGGATAAAGTTTTCCGGATTGAATCCTTTAAAAATGACTTTATCTGCAAAAAGCAGACGAACCAGCTCCTGCCCTACATTGCCAAAACCTATCAATAATAACCTGAGCATATCTTAACTTTTTTCTTTGTTCTGATAGAATCGCACCAGGTAAACAATGCCAAAAACTATTAGAACGATCGGCCAGAATTTTATGTAAGCCATCTTTCGCACAAAAAACAAAGCTCCAAATACAATCAACAAGATTCCGGGTACGCTGTAAATAGGCTCACGATTTTTCAGAAAATAGAGCAGCAAAAACCCAATGCCCGGCGCGATAAACAGAACCGGCCAAAGCCGTACCATATTTTGCCAGTCGGTCGAGGCACAATACAAAAACAGGATGCCATAGATTAACAGCATTGTGCCCGGTAATAAGAAGATAACCAGTTCTTTTTTCAGGAAATAGACAATTACCAATAACAGACCGGTTAGAATAATGTAAAGCGACCAGTTAATAGTAAAGACATTAAGATTATCCATTAAAAACAGAAATCCCAGAATCACAAATAGAAAACCAAGATATTTTGAGTTACTGGTCATAAATTCGCCCTAATTTTGTTCAATTTTTTACAAAATTTTGTTCAGTTTTAATCTAATAATTATTATATTAAAGGCAACAAAAAAATAAGACGAGACAACGTCAATTCACAGCAATCTTGAATGTTTAGTAAAAAGTTCTACCAAAAGGGAAAGGACGATACAATGAAAGAGGGACGCATTTACAATTTCAATCCAGGTCCGGCCGCACTGCCACTGCCGGTTTTAGAAGAAGCTCAAAAAGACCTTTTAAACTACAAAGGCGAAGGCATTTCCGTTCTGGAAATGAGCCATCGTTCCAAGACGTTTGACGGCATTATTAAAGATGCCGAACGACTGCTTAAAGAAGTCATGGAAATTCCCGACAACTATAAAGTACTCTTTATGCAGGGTGGAGCAACCTTACAGTTTGCTGCTGTGCCCCTGAACCTGATTGATGACGGTCAACTTGCAGAATATGTAAACACAGGCGCCTGGTCCAAAAAAGCCATCCAAGAAGCTAAAAAATTGGGAAAAGAAGTTAAGGTCATCGCTTCTTCTGAAGAGGAAAACTTTGCTTACATTCCCAAAGACATTAAAGTTTCGCCCGATGCTGCTTATTTGCACATCACCTCCAACAATACCATTTTTGGTACGGAGTTCCACACCTTTCCCGAAACCGGCGATGTGCCGCTCATTGCCGACATGTCTTCAGACATTGCCTGCCGCAAGATTGATGTCAGCAAATTTGCCTTGATTTACGCCGGTGCACAAAAGAATATGGGCCCGGCAGGCGTGACCATTGTCATTATTCGTCAGGACCTTTTAGAAAAATGCCCGGACAACATCCCTACCATGACCAGCTACAAAATTATTGGCGGTAAAGATTCTCTTTACAACACTCCACCGACCTTTAACGTGTACCTGGTAAAACTGGTGCTGGAGTGGATGAAGGCTCAGGGCGGTCTGGAAAAGATCGAACAGATTAATCGCCAGAAGGCCCAAATGATTTATGATATTTTGGATCAATCCTCATTCTATCGCGGCACAGCCCGGCCCGATAGCCGTTCTTTAATGAACGTAACTTTCCGTCTGCCTTCGGAAGAACTGGAAAAGAAATTTGTGGAAGAAGCATTGGCCAACGGTATGCTCGGTTTGAAAGGTCACCGATCAGTAGGTGGTATTCGCGCTTCCATTTACAATGCCGTTCCCCTAGAAGCCGTGGAAAAACTGGTTGACTTCATGAAAAAATTTGAGCAGGCTAATAAATAATCAAAACCTTTTTAAAATTTTAAAAAATAAAATCCCCGGTTCTGAAGAAATTCAGGATTGGGGAATTCTTATTCCCTGCTGGCACGTAAAGAGGCCAAAGCGCAAGGTGAGATTTGAACGGGCAAAACCAGAATTGGGTTAAGAGTGTAAGAGTATAAGGGTGTAAGAGTTAAGGGTGGGACAAAGCAGCGCTGCTTTGGAGTGGTTAAATCTCATCCCTCTATTTCCCTTCCCTGCTGGCAGGGAAGGGCGGCCGAGGCTCCAGCCGAAATGAGGATGTGTCAACAGAGTTTAAAATAAAAATTGTACAAGATCGGATTTATTTTGCACACCGCTGTCTCCCTTTAATTTCCCCTTAACCGATAAGATAGAAGGCAATTTTGTATTTCGAAATTCGAGTTTCGAATTTTAAATCTTCGAAATTTGGCAAACTGGTCCTGCTTTGAATTGGTTAAAAACCCATCCCTCTAACTCCCTTCCCTTTATCAAAGGGAAGGGAGAACCTCGGCGCTGGTTTGCAGGAATTGATCTTACAGCGTGGTCAATTCCCCTTCCCTGCTGGCAGCGAAGGGTGGCCGAGGCGCCAGCCGAGGTCGGGATGGGTCAAAGCAAGAATTGGATTAAGGGTATAAGAGTGTAAAAGTTAAGGATAAGGGCATCCCAATCTTGGAGTGCATCGACTGTATCGATTAACCCCTATTCAAAATTTAAAATTCAAAATTCAACATTTTTAAAAACTTTGTTCTAATCGCTATCTGAAATATTGCCTGATTTTCTCCATCCAACCGCGGCGCATTAAGGCAATGGCCAAAATGATGAACAGTGTTCCCGGAATAATCGGGATAATCGCTCCAGTCATACCTAATAAAATCAGCAGAATAATCAACCAAAGTTTCTTTTTACGAAAGGCCTTAACCTTAGTCAATAAATCGGTATTGCTGTTGTTCTTCATTTTAGATTTTCACAAATCGGTGTTCTAAATATTGCAAATCAATTGCTTTAAAAATCGTTTGTAACCAGTGCACGCCCAATTTATTAAAATAGTACACCGGACAAACAACCCGTTCCTGAGGTTTTCCATTGGGAAAGAAATTTTGCTGAATGGTTTGTAACTGCTGCATCATCGTTTCATTTTTCTGACGCCAGGCTTTCTCCAAACGGGCCTTCATTTTTTTTAGATTTCCATCCATGTTGTTAAAGGTTTTACCTATCAGAGAAGCTAAAGTTGGATCGATTTGTCTGGCTATTTCAACAAACTTATTCTGGTTTGTGTGTAGTTGTTCAGAGGTTTGTTTCAATAGTTCATCTAATTCTTTAAGTTGTCTCGACCTGAAAAGTTCAGCTGTCCACTGATTAAAATCAATACCAACCTGTTCGGGCTGTAAGTCAAATTTTTTGAGCACTCTGTCAATTTTAGGTTCTATCAGTGTAGCTGAATAACGCGGTTGTAAATGAGGCATGGTCAGCTTAAATCGCTTAAAGGCCAATTTAAGCTGGGCCCAGTAAGCAATCTCCGCAGGACCAGCCACATAAGACACCACCGGCAATATGTAACTTTGCCACAACGGACGGGTTAACACCGAAGATGAGATGCGCTCCGGATTTTGCCGGATCAGGTTCTTTAGCTGTTTGGGGCTTAATGTTGTTTCTTCGCCGTAAATTTTAAACTGACCATTCGTTTTACGTAATATCGGTTGCCGGCTTTTTCCTTCTGCCAGGAAAAACAAATAAGCCCTTGTGCCACGAACCGGTACCTGAGGTTTTTTAATTTTTACGCTTTGCTCCTGCAAAGCTTCAAGCAAAGCATTATTTTCTTCGACTATTTGCAGAAAAAAGGGAAGGCTTTTTTCCTTAACTCTTACTTCGTCCGGATTAAAAAACAACAAACCAGAAGGGCCAAGCATTTCTTGTAAGTGCATTTTAAAACTGGTCAACCAATTTCGTCCGGGTTGGTAAATTTGACTAAGTTGTTCAAAAAGAGATTGGGAAAATTCCGTGGGATTCAGCCATCCCTTCAATCCTTCCAGAACATCAACGATAGATGGCGGTAACGTTCTCAAAGAAACAGGTAACCGTTGATCATCAGCGCTTTCAATTTCCACCTTTTTTAAATTATTTTGTTGATCAAATATGAAGGCATAATTTACTTCGGCAAAATCGTGATCTTCACCCTCCAGCCAGAAAATCGGCACGTAATTAAAACCGTTTTGCAACTGGTTCAACATTTGACACAGGGTAAGGGTTGTCATTGCTTTAAAAATTGTGTACATGGGTGAAACAAAAAGCCCCAATTGCTGGCCTGTTACCACAAGCAACGCATTCATTTTTTGCAATAGTTTAAGATTCTTTTTTTGTTCAGCAAACGGGGCATCCAAATTCTGTTCAATTAATTCGTGCAAAAGAAAAGGCTGGGGTTGATTAAGCACCTGTTGAGACACAGCAGTCCAATCTGGCTTTAAGGGATAATTGAAAAACGGACGAATTTCTTCATTTTCACTGAGATATTGTTTGTAAATGGAATTCATGCCTTGCCTTTTTTTAACAACAAAATTAAACGCGGACTTAATTTAGATAATGACGCCCCGTGGTAATCGCCCATGGTTTTAATAACCGTAAAGCCTGCGCTTGCTACCATGCTAAGCAATTCATCTTTTGTAAACATGCGAACCGATTCAATAAATTCCTGCACTTTGCCCTGGTTTTCAATACTAATAGTTTTTTCCACACGCCCGTTATTTATCCTCCGATGTTCTACAATCTTTTTTGAATCGATCCATCGTTCGCTCGTTTCTTTGAGATATTTCTGCACATAATCCGCGTTTAAAAAATCAAAAAAGAAAAATCCCCCGGGCTTAAGCACCTTGTGAAATTCCTGTAAAACCAGTAAATGATCCTGTTCTTCAAAAAAATAACCGAACGAAGTAAACAAATTAAGCAGCGCATCAAATTCCTTCTTAAAAGGCAAAGCCCGGATATCTCCCCGCACAATTTTAAAATGACAATTCTGCCTGACTTGTCGCAACAAAAACAGCGAGAGATCAATGCCAAACAAATAATCTAAATATTTGGCCATTGCACAGGCATGACGGCCATTGCCACAGGCAGCGTCAAGAATTTTGGTGTTTTCCCTGATGGGGATGTGCTTTAAAATCAATCGCACCAGGTTTAAGGCATCCTGTTCATCGCGATGGGCGTAAACATCCACATATTCTTGCCCAAACCAGTCTTTGAACCAGTTTTTGTTAGATCCAGTTTTGCTCAACATACCATTCCAATGTGCGCTTGACACCTGTTTCAATATCAGTGCTGGTTTCAAAACCTAACTGATTTTTTATTTTTTGTGGGGAGCAAATCCAGAAATCGGGAATTAATTCAGCGACTTTCTGGCGATTGATAATCGAAGGTTTTTTGCTGATTTTACTCCAAAATTCTGACAGCCCGGCAATCACTTTTACAGCGCTGAGCGGAATTGGAACATGAATAGCTTTCGAGTTAAAAAATTCTAGCGTGATGCGGGCCAATTCATCCCAAGTGTAAGGCTGTGGATCAGCAATAAAATACGTTTGATTTTTAGCTTTTGGATGTTGCGCCGTAACTAAAATGCCTTCAACAAGGTCTTTGACATAAACAAAGCTGACATATTTTTCACGATTTTGCCATTTGGGAATCATGCCCCGTTTGACCGATTGAAAAAATTGTAACACGTCGGTGTCACGCGGACCGTAAACAGCAGAAGGTCTGATGATAGTGTACTCTAATTTTTGGGCTTTTTCTTTTAAATAGTTTTCGGCCAGTAATTTACTTTTACCATATTCACTAACCGGTTGCGGTGGATCGTTTTCAGTCACCGGTTCCAGAGATTGTGAAGGGCCGGCAGCCGCCTGAGAGCTAATCAGCACAAAACGCTTTACAGGCAATTCATTTTCAATAATGACATCGATTAAATTTTTAGTACCTTCAAAATTAACGCGATAATAATCTTCATTTTTCAATGCTTTGGTTAAAGCCGCAGCGTGAATTACCACATCTACATCCTGCAGGCCCTTAAGCAAAGCATTGGCATTATCCAATTTAGCGTAAAAAGTTTCCAGATTTAAGTCGGCGATCCAGCGTAAATTACTGGTTGTACGCAGTAAAGCGCGTACCTGATGGCCGTTGTTAATCATCAATTCAGCCAGATGGCTGCCCACAAAACCCGTGGCGCCTGTTAAAAAAACTTTCACAATATTTCCCTCTTTTTGCTTTAAATAAATTAAAGAACTATATTAAAAAAGATACGAAAAATTCGCAATCTTTATTCATTATTTTTTTTTGCATATATT
>JAGHBR010000126.1 GCA_021160885.1 Caldisericaceae bacterium | reverse complement strand
CTCATTCCTTCAGCCAGGCTTTCTCCTTTAAGGATACTATCGTAAAGCTTTTCTATTACTTTAGCATAGAACATATTTCCGATTGATTTTTGAATAATTTCTAACGTTTCTGTTATATTCACCCCAGTACGATTCATGGTGTAAAATAATCGGGCAAACCTGGCAATTATTACCTTTTGTAAGAAAGTGCCTATAACCGGTAATTTTAAAAGATTTTCATCCAGCCAATATCTGCCTTTTGGTTTCTTGAAGTAATAAATAGCCGCACCAGTGACAGCAGCTAAAAAAAGAAAAGTAAAAACGCCGTACTGAGTTAAAAGAGAATAAATTCCTAATAAAATACGTGTAGGCAAAGGCAAGGCGTGGCCTGTCCCTTCAAACATGGGAATAAAATTTGGAATTACCGTGGTAACAAACACAAAAAAGGCCCCTATTAAACCTATTACCACAAACATGGGATAGCGAAACGCCTTTTTAACATCAGAACGCATTTTGATATCTTTTTCCATGTACTGATGCATGTATTGTAAAGCATCTTCCAATGTACCACTAATCTCCCCCACCCTGATGGCATTAATGTAGATACCTGAAAATATTTTTGGAAACTGACTCAGCGCATCAGAGAACTTACTTCCCTGTTCAATGTCTTTTCTTATAGTGTCAATTACCTGTTTAAAATTTTCATCTTTAGTTTGATCTCTCACGGTTTGCAGGGCAAGAAGCATTGGGATTCCTGCGCGTAACATGGTTGCTAATTGTTTTGTAAACATTAAAACCGCATCATCTTTAACACTAATTTTTATTTTTTTCTTGCCTGTTTTAGATTCCACTTTTTCAATGGAAACCGGGATCATATTCAGTTCATCTAACTGACGAACCACATCATCCTCAGTCGAAGCAAGGATGGTGCTTTCTACCAATTTACCATCTGCATTATATGCCTTATATTTAAAATTCGGCATTTTTTAAATCCTTTAATTTTAACTTATTAATCCTAAATACCACTGAATCAATTTTTGACCATAAAATAAATAAAAGAGAAATCCCATTGCTAAAAATGGTCCCATAGGGATCAATTTGGGGATGTCTTTTCTGTAAATTAGCCAGAGCACAATTATGGTTACAAAAGCAAAAATAAAGCCCAAATAAAGAGCGATGAGAATATGTTTCCAGCCGAGGAAAAAACCAGCCACAAAAGCCAATTTTACATCGCCCATTCCCAGAGCCTCTTTATTGAAAATCTTCGTTCCTAAAACAGCAATCAGCCACATTGCCGCGCCACCTAACACAGCACCAATTAATGCATCTTTAAATGGTACAATCTGCCCTATTACGTTGATCATTAGACCTGCTATTAGCATGGGTAACAGGATTCGATTTAATAACAGCTTTGTCTTTAAATCAATTATTCCTAAAACTATCAGGAAATAGGCAAAAACTACATAATACAGGAAAGAATAACTTAAGCCATATTTTTTGAATAATGCTAAAGTAACAATAGTCGTTATTAACTCAACCACAGGATACAATACAGATATCTTTTGTTTACAATACCGACAACGGCCTCTTAGCAAAATAAAAGAAAGTAAAGGGATATTATCATACCAGGGAATCACATGCCCGCAGTGTGGACATTTTGATCTTCCCCAAAAAATATTTTTGCCTTCTGGAATTCTTACAATACAGACATTTAAAAAGCTTCCAACAACTAACCCGACCATAAAGATCAGGATATCTAATGCTTTCATATTTCAGACGCTTATCGCTTTTTGTTTAACCATCGATTTGCCAGGGAATCTACCCAAGTGACGTTGTATTCTGGCGATGAGTAAGTTCATATTGATCGGTTTGGTTATGAAATCATCGGCACCAAACTCAAATCCTTTTAATTCATTTTCAGTTCCATTTAAACTTGTAATGATTAAGACCGGCACATTCTCCGTTTCTGGATTACCTCGTAAATATTGCAGGAATTCATAGCCGTCCATATTGGGCATCATTAAATCAAGCAAAATAATATCCGGTATTTTTTCTTCAATTTTTTCAATAGCTTTAAGACCATCTTCGGCTTCACGAACTTTCCAACCTTTTTGACGCTCAATCATTCGTTTCAGCAGCATCCTGGTCACTGCATAGTCATCTATTACCAGAATATCCACTGTTTCTGAAGGTTCTTTTGCCGAAGTCTGTTTTGCAGGTGGTTCCGGAACTGATTTTTTAATAGCCGTTTTTTGTTCATCAGGTTTTTTCTCAGTTGCTTTCGATGATTCCTTAAGCTCCCTGGCTATTTTTTTAATTTCATCTAAAGGATTTTCCACAACTTTTTTCTTTTTAGGTTGCGTTCTCTGAGGCTTGACTTTTTTAGGCTCTGGTGTGGATTCTTTGCTTTCTTCACTCTCAACTTCAAAGTCATCCAATTTGAGCACATCTTCTTCTTCAAGTGCAGGTTCGGCTTTAGATTCCGGTGCTTGACTCACCGATTCATCTTCTTTAATCGGTTCCTCATCTAATTTCAAGGCATTATTCTCTGCCGCTTGCTCCATTTCAAAAGATTTTTTTACAGGTGGGATCGGCGGTTTTTTGCGAATTGTAGATACATCAGGTTGAATCACCCGCAACAATTCTTGATAGTCAGTAATTCCTTCGGCTACCAAAGAAAGGCCATCTTCAAATAAATTTCTGAAACCATGTTTACGGGCAATCTTTCTTAATTCCATTAACTGTGCCTTGCTATAGAGCGCATCTTTTAATTCCTGATTAATCAGTAAAATTTCATAAACTCCAATTCGTCCTTTATAACCAGTGTAATTACAAACAGAACAGCCATTTGCCTGATAAACCTGATAATTATCATAGCCTAAATTTTTAAAGAAATGAATAAGTTTAGGGTCTAATAACTTATGTGCAACAGGCTTTTTGCAATTAGTACACAACCTGCGCACCAGCCTTTGAGCAATAACTGCCTGCAGTGCTTCTGCAACTTTGGCTTCATCCACTCCCATATCAGCCAGGCGCGTAATAGTGCCAAAGGTATCGTTAGTGTGCAGAGTACTGAGAACCAGGTGCCCGGTTAAAGCAGCCTGAATAGCAATTTCAGCGGTTTCACCATCACGAATTTCCCCCACCAAAATGACATCCGGGTCCTGCCGTAAAAAGGATCGCAATGCCGAAGCAAAGGTAATACCTGCCTTTTCATTAACTTGAACCTGGTTTATGCCTTCAAACACATATTCGATTGGATCTTCAACGGTTAAAATATTTGTTGCCGAAGAACGTAGTCTATTGATAGCCGCGTAAAGAGTGGTACTTTTCCCTGAGCCCGTAGGACCAGTTACCAAAATCATGCCCTGCCTGACAGAGAATACCTTTTCCAATTGCTTCAGATTATAACCACGAATACCAAGCTGTTCAAATGAGACCATTGCCTTTCTTTTGTCCAGAAGACGAATTACAACTTTTTCTCCGTAACTGGTGGGCAGGATTGAAACACGTAAATCAATATCAGCACCGTCTACAAAGATTTTTGTCTTACCATCCTGGGGCTTTCTTGATTCAGCAATATTTAAATTCGAAATTACCTTAATACGACTAACAATTTGAGCATGCAATGCTTTGGGTAATTCCATAATCGTATGCATTACACCATCTATCCGCAGTCGAACAACAACTTCCTTTTCTCCAGCTTCAATATGAATATCGCTGGCGTCATTGGCCACCGCTTCGGCAAATATTTGATTGACCAGTTTTATTACGCCTTTTTCTTCGACGTCCTCTTCTCCGGCGACACGCACTTTTAGCCGTTTACCTTCGCCCCCAACAAGATTATCAATAATTTCATCGGGAGAATAATATTCTTTTATCTTTTGTTTAACCTGTTCCAATAATGCAAAATAGGTTTTAACATATTTACCAGTAATGAATTCAATCTCTTTTTCTGCTTCCAGATTGTAGGGATTAAAGCAGGCGATATGCACTTCGTTTTCTGTTTGTTTAAACGGAAATATCTGATGTTTTTGGCATACCTCTTTAGGGATATTTTCTAAAGCTTTGGGATCGATTTTAACTTTAGACAAATCAACTACCGGAATTTGCAAAGCTTCTTCAATAAATGTGATTAAATCTTGTTTTTGTAAAAGATTGTTTTTT
>JAGHBR010000301.1 GCA_021160885.1 Caldisericaceae bacterium | reverse complement strand
ATTATATTGGAGGTAAAAACATTCCAAAACAAAAATTAATTTTACAATAATGGAGAGAAAAAAAGACCAAGAGTAAGATAATTTTTATGCAATCTATTCAAAATAGGGTTTGCTTCGTGCATTGTTGCTTACATCTTTTGGTTAAAAATTGTATTTGGAACATTTTAATAATGTGCAAAGAAGATTACTTTATATATGATTCGAATGTACCACGTAAAAGATATCAGGAATAAAAATAATTAAGTTTGGAGGGGAAATGAGTAATTTGGTTAGATGTACTGCAATCTTATTGTTAACCATATTGTTCTTTAGTATGGCCTGTCAACAAAGAGTAAAAGAACGATCGGAAGTGTATCCCCTGTCAGATCCGTCTAATAAAGGAGGGTGGGTATTAAATGAGGAGCTAAGTGATGAGTTTGAAGGTAACAAACTGGATACTACAAAATGGTTTATTCAGGGATTGAATGGGGAATATTATATATGGAAAGGAAGGGCCCCTGCTCAGTATGTGCCTCATAATGTAATCGTTGAAGATGGTAAACTAAAAATTAGAACACAATGGGAACCAGATTACAGTTTTGCTAATGAGGTTTATGCGGATGGAGGAATTAGTGCTGTTTATGGGAAAGCCGATGACAGAGAAATGCCGGTAACCACCGCGGGAGTCGTTACCAAAAAACGTTTTTTATATGGATATATGGAAGTAAAAAGCAAAGCTGCCGATGCAGCCATTACTTCGGCATTTTGGGGTATTGGGTATCAAGAAGAATTAGACGTATTTGAACAAATGGGCAAACCAAAATTAAAAGGAAAGCTTAGAGAAAATACCACTATGACTACAGTTCACGATTGGAGTCCTCCAGCTGTAAGGCCCACAAGAGTATTTCAGCATGTAGAAACATTACCATTTCGGGTGGCAGATGATTTTCATGTGTACGGTGCCGAATGGGGTGTTGATTATCTAAAAATTTATATTGATGGTAAATTGATCTATTCGGTAACGCAGGATGAGGTTGGAACAGATTGGGTACTAAACAATCCAATGGAAATTTGGCTGGATTCTGAAATTTTTAAATGGCTTGGCTATCCGGATGCCAGTGAATTACCTGCGGATTTCGAAATAGAATATGTGCGTGTTTGGCAGAAACCGGATGATAATCTTGTAGATCGTGCTTTTTTGGGCTTTGAAGGTCCAATTTTGTTCCAGAAAAACCCAAGACCATTGAACTTGGTTCCGGAAAGCTCTGAGATAAATGATTATCAAAAATTCTGGATTATTGATGGTTTTTCTTCCAAATACCTAAAAATTGTCAAAGGAGAAGAATACGCCAGCGGCACCAAGAGTTTAAAGTTCACAGGTTATGGTAAAAATCAAAAAATGGAAGTAGAAAAAGCAGTAGCGTTAACACCAAAAGGCGCTATTAATATTCCAGCCGGTGACTTTCTGCTTTCGATAAAGGTTTGGGTAGATCAGGGAAGAGCACCTAAGAAATTGTACTTCGCTTTCACCGATCCTAAGCTTGAAATAGAACCATTCGATTTAACCAAAGTGAGTCGGCGACAGTGGGTTAAAATTGAGAAAAAGATAAGTCGAACTATAGCATCTGGGCCGCAAGATCAATTGCGCATCGAAATCCGGAGGGAAGATTTACCGCCCACTAAAGGGGCAAAAATATTCATTGATGAAATTTCTGTTAAACCATTGAAATAAAGGAAGAGAAATTATGACACGTTACGAGAAAAATGCACTGCTGTATTCTATCATTGTTGCCATAGGCGGCTTTTTGTTTGGTTTAGATGCTGCTTTAATTTCTGGTACTACCGACTTTATCACCAGAGAGTTCTCGTTAACGGCCATGCAACTGGGTGACGTGGTGAGCGCTCCGGCTTTGGGGGTTTTGCTTGCCCTACCTTTTGCCGGTTTTTTAAGTGACCGCTTTGGTCGCAAGCGTACATTGCAAATTATAGCCATGCTTTATCTGATTTCTGCTGTTTCTTCAGCCCTGGCTCCGACCTATCTTTTTCTGGTTTTTGCTCGTTTTCTTGGTGGGCTGGCTTTTACTTCTATTTCTTTAGCTTCCATGTATATCGGGGAAATTGCTCCTCCCAAATGGCGTGGAAAATTAGTGGCCATGATCCAAATCAATATTGTGATCGGCCTGTCAGGTGCCTATTTTATTAATTATTTGATTCATCAATGGGCAACCAGTGGAGCCGGTTGGGTTCAATTTTTGGGTATTGATAAGTATACCTGGCGCTGGATGTTAGGTTCAGAAATTTTGCCGGCTCTTGCCTGGTTCGGCTTGTTAATTTTAATTCCCAAAAGCCCTGCCTGGCTGGTTACGATGAATCGGATTGATGAGGCCCGGCAATATCTTAAAAAGATTATGCCCTCACAAGCTATTGATAAACATCTTCAGGAAATGCAAGAAAGTATCCGCTTAAGTCAACATCATAAATCTATCTGGTCTCAATTAAAAGAGATATTTAGTAAACCAATGCGTCGGGTCATTGTTATTGCTTTTACAATTGCTATTGCCCAACAGGCTACAGGAATAAATGCAATTCTGTTTTACGCTAACACGGTTTTTGAACAACTTGGAATAGGTGCTGACGCTGCCTTTGTTCAGTCGATTTGGATCGGGATTACCAGTATTGTTTTTACTGTATTAGGCTTGTTGCTGATTGATAAAGTAGGGCGCCGACCGCTGATTATTGGGGGGATGATCTGGATAATACTCAGTTTGGGTGTTTGCTCTTATGCTTTTAATGAAGCCCGTTACATGTTAACCGAAAAATCAATAACCGAGTTGTCAGAAATCCCAAACGTGGAAAGATTGCGTCCACTGGTGGGCAAAGAATACAAAAGTGATATTGAATATAAATATGCTGTAAAAAGTGTTTTGACAAGGGTAGAAGCGCAAATCCATCAAAGTGTTTTGTTGGAAAAAGCCATTAGAATGAATGCTACCTTAGTCTTAATAGGCATCTTAAGTTTTATTGCTGCCTTCCATTTTTCCGTAGGTCCAGTGATGTGGGTGCTATTCTCTGAAATATTTCCCATTTCGGTGCGAGCCATAGCCATTCCATTTTTTACAATTATTACAAGTCTTACTAATTATCTGGTACAAAAATTTTTCCCCTGGCAGATGGAAAACATGGGCATGAGCGTTATTTTCATTTTTTATGCTACCATGGTAATCATTGGGGTAATTATCCTGTTCTTTTCACTGATAGAAACTAAAAACATGAGTATTGAGGAAATTCAATTAAAATTCATGAAAAAAGCTAAAAAGGCTAAAAGTCAATTCATTGAACATAGTGAAATATAAGGGAAAATGATTGATGAGTAATAAACAATATGCTTTTATTTCATTCTGGATGTACTTATTTATTATATCTGTTGTGGGTAGTTTTTGCTTTTCCCAAGATATGTCTTCCAAGCATTTTATTGAAATGCCTGCTGATTTGCCAGGCATTGAAAAAAATATGAGAAAATGGGATGCACCTGTGCTTGCTGATTTAGATCAAGATGGCTTTGTTGATTTGGTGTTGAATGATCACGGTTACAGTGTAATGATTTGTTGGAACAATAAAGGACATTTTGCGAAGCCGTATGAGCTAATAATGGGGGATATGCATGGTATTGCTGTAGGAGATTTTGATTTTGATGACAATCAGGAAATTGTTATTGCAAGAGGTGGTGGGGCAGGTAGCAACGCAAGGAATGCTAAAATTTTTAAAGTGGACAGACAACGCAACATCTATGTAATGAAATTAAATCATCCATTGGAGCGTATGCGAGGCAGAACAGTAAAATTTGTAGAGGCAGATAATGACGGTGATTTAGACCTTTTGAATTTTGCTTTTCCCTCGGCAGAGAAAAAAGGAAAGACTGAAAATTATATCTATGAAAATCAGGGAAATGGAATATTTCGTATAGCCTCTTTTCTTCCCCCCAGCAAAAGAAATGGCCAAAAAACATTAATAACTGATTTTAACAACGATGGAATTTTTGATCTGTTAATTTACGGGCATAAGAGAGTTAAGGCGTTTCAAGGTAAGGGGGATTTAACTTTTCAAGAAGTTACAGACAAAATTTTCCCTTTTAATATTATGGATGTTACTGGGATTATAGAATTTGATTTTGATAATGATGGTGATTTTGATCTTTTTTTTACCAGAGGAAGTGAATTCGAAATTGGAGAAACTTTTTATGATAAAACAACAAAACGGTTTGGTTTTTTCTCCAAACGAGGTAGATTTCAACCAAAAGATTTAATAATTGGAGATGTCCTAAATATTGAAAATTTTCATACGCAATGGCCACATAAAAATATCTATTTAGGCGAATCTGCCTATATATATGAATTTCCAGGGGAGACTCACTCAGGTAAAAATCTTCGTATAGTGAATAGTGATGCCCTTGGTTTTCCTGATAAGATTGAAAAAAAAGGCACCTTTATAGGTTTCGTAGGCAATCAAGCCTGGAGGATAATTACAGATACATGGGGACCTATCACAATGGTTATCCATGGTGTT
>JAGHBR010000082.1 GCA_021160885.1 Caldisericaceae bacterium | reverse complement strand
CAGCCAATATTTACGATGGTAGTCGCGTAACGGCGGACATGAGCGTACACTGTTTTGCCGGAAATGTAGCCCGTGGCATGACCCTGGTTGTCCTGTCTAACGGTGGAGGAGTTGGAATTGGTCGGGCCAGTAACGGCGGATTTGGCCTGGTGCTCGATGGCAGCGAGCGGGTTGATCAAATCATTCGCAGTGCGCTTTCCTGGGATGTGATGGGCGGTCTGGCCCGCAGAAGCTGGGCGCGCAATCCCAATGCGTTACAAACCGTCCAACGCTGGAACGAAGTCAATAAAGACAAAGGTCACATTACCATGCCTTTCATTCCGGAAGAAGGACTGGTAGAAGATTTGGTGGAAAAAGCGTTAAAATAGGCAGAGGATTGCAAATTATTTTTCGGGACGTATTTAGAACATCATCCATTGTTCATCTAAGTAAAAGGGCACTTTTTTTGTGCCTTTTTACTTTCTTCTGTACATGCATTGTTTAATCCACGGTAAAGGAAATTAAAGATCGTAGAGATGGTCATCAATTTTGGGTTTTTTCTTTTTGCCTTTAAAGCGCTTAAAGCTTTTCAGCAGGAAGGGATCTTCGTTTTCAATCACATCGCCTAATTCTTCCTCAATCTGCTCGGGATCTTCGCCTTTTTCCATACGTCGGATGGCTTCTTCCATGCCTTCGCCAAAATTGATGCCGGCCTCTCTGGCAAATTTACGCATCAACGAAGCCATTTGCCGTGGATTATTCTCATCAATGTGTTCTGCTTCGTGCGCCAGCGATTCCAGCACGCGTTCCATGCGTTTTTCGTCAATCCCGGCAAATTCGTCATCTTCTTCTGAATCATTATTTAAAGAGGAAATAGTAGCAAAGGTAGAAATACGTCGTTCCAGTTTAACATCTTTGCAATTGGGACAAAAAGGAATTTTTTCGGTGTTTACCGTTCGGCTGAAAAATTTGTAGATGGTATTGCACTGCTGACAGTAAAATTCGTAAATGGGCATTGACATATCTCCTGAATTAAACTATGCCTCAAATATTTTCTTGCAATAAAATTACTAATTTTTTGAATGCAAAAAAAGCTGATTTGGTTTTGAAGCTAACCATATTCCCTTAATTTGTTTATTTATCGATAATATTTTTAAAGTGCTTCTCTATTGAGTCGAAAAAAAAAAGTATACGATTACATAAAGGATGAACGATGAATACAATAAACAAAATTAAAAAGTATCAGGAAATAGATGAAATTGTTCAGGAATTAATTAATGAGCGGAATCTGTTCCAGAGTTTTATTGATTCGCTGCACGAAAAGGTGTTTTTTAAAGACAGAAATCATCGTTTTATTAAAGTGAATAAAGCCAAAGCCCAGGAGCAAAACACAACGCCAGAGCAAATGATCGGTAAAACTGATGCCGATTATTTTTCCCCGGAGATCGCAGAGATGACCATTAAAGATGATGAATATGTTCTCAAAACTGGCAATCCCATCATAAACAAAATAGAATCGGTAAATACCAAACTTGGGGTCAGATGGGTCTCGGTTTCAAAATTTCCTTTTTATGATGAACATGGGCAGATTATTGGTACTATGGGCATTGCCCGTGATATAACGGAACAAAAGCAGGCCCAGGAAAAAATTGAACATATGAACCGCGTGCTACAGGCCAGCTGGGAGATTAGCCGCCTGATTTATCGGGTTCATGATGCTAAAACGTTAATAGATCAAGCCTGCCAATTACTGACCAAATACCGTTGTTATGAGAATGTCTGGATCGTTCTATTGGATGAGCAAGGAGAACTGATCCACATGACCATTTCTGTAGGTGGAGAACATGGTCAGCAACTAAAAGAGAATTTTCAAAACAATAAGATGAATACCTGTTTTAAGAAGGCATCTCAGTCCGATAAAATCGTCTATTTTGAACCAAATCAGGAAGACTGTTCGGATTGTCCCTTATTTGGTAAATTGCCTGATTACCATGAGTTTACGAAACGAATTCAGTTTTCGAATAAAATCTATGGCCTTTTTTCAGCCTCAATTCCGGTAACTTTGGTCAAAGATCCGTTAGAGCAGGAGTTGTTTGTCAGAATTGCAGAAGATTTGGGCCAGGCTCTTTACAAGCTTGAAACTGAAAAACAGAAAAAAGAAGCTCAACGTCAATTCAAAGTACTATTTGAATCAGCACATGATGCTATATTTATCATGGATGAACAAAAATTCATCGATTGTAATCCTGTTACCCTAAAAATATTTGGTTGTCAAAAAAAAGAAGATATTGTCGGCAAAAGCCCCTGGCAGTTTTCACCTGAGTTACAGCCAGATGGTACACTTTCGATTGAGGCTGCCAGACAAAAGATTGAAAGGGCCTTAAAAGGAACTCCTCAAACATTTTATTGGGTGCATTGCAAAAAAGATGGCCAATTATTTGACGCAGAAGTCACCTTAAATCGTGTTGAATTGAATAATCAATGGTATCTACAGGCGATCGTACGTGATGTCAGTGAAAGAATGAATGCTTTGCGAAAAATTGAAGCCAGTGAAAAAAAATTTCGAAGCATTTTCAACAATGTCACCGATGCCATAATTATTCACGATTTGCGAATGAACATCGAAGAAGTAAACGAATTTGCTGAAGACCTTTTTGCAAAACAAAGATCGGAGATTATAAAGTATTCCTTTGACCAGTTGCTTGGCTGGGATGAAATAAAGCGAAATAAATTCCGGCAATCCATGAATCGAGCGGGTCATTTTTTTCTGGAATGGCAATTAAAAACTGACCAGGAACCTGAGAAATTTATTGAGATCAAAAGTAAAATCATAGATTATGAAGGAAAACAAAAAATTTTAACGATTATTCGTGACATCACGGAAAGAAAAAAGCTTGAAGAACAATTTTTTCAGGCCCAGAAAATGGAATCAATTGGTAAACTGGCCGGTGGAGTGGCGCATGATTTCAATAATATCCTAACGGTTATTCGCGGATATTCGGACTTACTGTTGCCAAAATTTGCTGAAGATGCAAAAATCACCAAAAAATTAGAACAAATTAAACTGGCTGCAGAAAGAGGAAGTAAACTGACCAATCAATTGCTGGTTTTCAGCCGTAAACATGTGTTTAAAAATGAGATCATTAATCTGAATCAGGTCTTACTGGAATTGAAAGAAATGTTTGTTCGTCTCCTGGGCGAAGATATTCGGCTTGAAATGGAATTGGACCCTAATTTAAAAAATATTATGGCAGACCGTACCCAGCTGGAACAGGTGGTTACTAATCTGGCTATTAATGCCCGGGATGCCATGCCAGAAGGAGGTGTCCTAAAACTTACAACATCAGTCAAATTTGTGGAACCGAAGGATACTGAAGGTTTGTTTTCACTGATTCCTGGGGAATATGTACAGCTTAAGGTGAGTGACACAGGTTGTGGAATGACAGAAGAAGTTAAAAAATGTATATTTGAGCCTTTTTTTACAACTAAAGAAAGAGGGAAAGGGACAGGCCTGGGATTATCAACCGTTTATGGTGTTGTAAAACAGTACAATGGCGATATTTTTGTTGATTCAAAATTGGGCAAAGGAACGACCTTTACGATTTACCTGCCGGTTTATGAGACTGATCAGATAGATTCGAAGGTAACCAAAAGGCAAGAAAAAGAAATACTGCAGAAAATTGAAGGGACTGTATTGTTGGTAGAAGATGATTCCATTGTGCGCAAGCTGATCAGTACTTTGATAAAGAGTCATGGATTAAAGATCATTGAAGCAGAAAATGGGCTCCATGGACTTGAATTATTCAAAAAATATAAGGAAAAGATTAATCTGGTTTTAACCGATGTAGTAATGCCCGAAATGAATGGCCGTCAATTGTACGAAGAGATCATAAAAATAAAACCTGATGCAAAGGTCATTTTTATGTCCGGCTACACTGACAGTGTTTTGGACAAGCATGGAATACTGGAAAAAGGATTACGACTTTTGCAAAAACCGTTTTCCAATGAGCAATTGATTTTAGAAATCCAATCTGTCCTTTATGGCTCATAGGTAAAGCACACATACGCAATTTTTTTCGAACATTTGAACGGCTGAACCTCCCGCACTAAAATTAATGTTGAATAGATTACTAAAAAAAATCGAATGGCTTGTGAACTATAGTGTTCAATGCCTGAACTTTTATTTTTAGGTCGATTAGATTTATTAGGCAAATTGACTTAGAAACCAATATGGGCGTATGACATGAAACCGGCCTGTGGCAAAGAAAGGCGATTAAGCGGAACTAAGTCTGAATCAACTGCCAGCAGATGCTCAATTGAGATTTTTGGCCGGAGCAGGGGATTCCGCAATTGTTCCAGATGATTGATGGATGATTGAAAAGCTAGTTGCACGGTTTGAGCGGGCTATCCAGATTCGCCACGCCCACAAAAGTTGTACAATTACAAAGAGACATGCGCGTGGCAAATTTTGCATTTACGCACTTGTTAGCGTTTGTGCTGATTTTTGGCGGTTTGGTAAACAGAATCTAAAATGGCTTCAGGATGTTTTTCTGCTACCATCAACAATACACGGGCAGGACCTTCTGGCTTCCTTCTTCCCTGTTCCCAATTACGCAAAGTAGCAGGACTGATTCCAAGGAGCTGGGCAAATTTGTTTTGCGATAATCCATACTTTTGCCGAATTGATTTTACATTTGGATTTTTAAAATCAAATGTCAGGCTGGCTTTTCGCTCACCACGGATTATTTCACCGCCTTGTTTTACACTCTCTAATAATTCCTGAAATAATTTAGCATTCATTTTAATTCTCTCTACTATAATTGTCCGTTCCTTTAAATGATTTTTCTTAAATCAAGCTTGAGTATTAGAGCATTTTAAAGCAAGCAATATTAAT
>JAGHBR010000105.1 GCA_021160885.1 Caldisericaceae bacterium | reverse complement strand
CGTCAAAATGAATTTTACAGATAGTAAAGCATTAAGTTATGGTCTGGGCAATATTTATCGGGATGAAAAACAAGATGAGGCTTTAGTCAAAAGTTTAACAACAAGCCAGATGTTGCCGGAAGAGGCGATTTTGTTTGCAAACTATCCCAATCCTTTCAATCCGAGTACGACCATTCGCTTTGCTTTACCAGAAGATAGTTATGTCCGATTAACTATTTATTCAATTACCGGTCAAAAAGTGCGTACGCTGATAAATGGACAAGTTTCAAAAGGTTATCATCAAATCGTCTGGGATGGTAGGAATGAAAGCGGGCAACCGGTTTCCGGCGGTTTGTACGTTTACGAATTTAAAACCGACAACAAACGTATTTTAAAAAAGATGTTGCTGATTAAATAATAATGTCATCGCCCGCTTTGAATATTGGATTCGAACCATTGCGAGGTGTGGGATCGTACCATTTGAATCAAGCAAATGTGAGAAATAAACGGCATGGGGTTTTTTAAAGCATTTTCGTAAAGATTGATCAAAGCATTGCTGAATTTGTCCAGGTAAACACTGTCAATCTGTGTCGGATCGCCCAGGACAATCAATTTGGTGTCTTCGCCCAGCCTGGTGCCCAGGGTGCGCATCTGAAAAGGATTGGCATTCTGGGCTTCATCAAAAATAACAAACGAATTGGCCAGGTCCGCCCCGCGAATATCAGCCAGATTTAACAATTCAATCACGCCGGAGTCTAACAATTTGCGGTAGCCTTCATCGGATTGTTCGCTGGTAAACAGGCGCAGTTTTTCTACAAAGGGACGCATTTTAGGAATCAATTTTCGTTTTAGCGAACCAGGCAAAAAGCCCACATCTTCGCCCAGACGGCTTTTGGTGATCACCGGTTTAATCAGTTTAATGGAATCGTATTTTCGTTCTTTAAATACTTTTTCCAGAGCCGCGGCCATGGCGATGTGGGTTTTGCCGGTGCCGGCTTTGCCAATAATGATCTGAATCTTAATATCGTCATCCATGGCCTGTTTCATGCATACCGCTTGCTCAAAATTGTATTGAAAATTTTCGGTGTCCAGTACTTTAGGGGGCATGTCTAAAATTTTGGTGGAGTAATAATCAAAATAACGCAGCATTGGACCCTTGCGAATGGCCATGCCAAAAAATTGATCTGAAGGATCAAACAAGGCCACACCTTCATTTTCTGACAGACGCCACTTTTTGCGGTAGGGAATGTTCCAGTTGTCAGAGGCTTTGGATTTAAACAATTCGTTAATTTCGGCATCGGTTAAAGTAATATGTTTTACCGGCTGAAAGAAACTGTCCAGATATTCTTCTGAAATCTTATCATGCAGGTAATCATTACAAGGAATGCGCAACGACCAACCTTTAATACGTAAATTTCGATCTTTGGTAATCAAAATAAAGCGACGGTTTGGAAAGCGCTCCTGCAAGCCCATTATTTGAGCAAGCATGGCGTTGTCTTTATAACTTAAAGCCAATTCAGAAGGGAAATTTTCAGACATGTAATTATTCACAAAATACAAAACCCCATTACGGCCGTTAGGAATGGTAATACCAGAATCCCAGTCGTCGGTACGTAAAATGAGTTGTTCCAATTTTTGGCTGATTTCTCGGGCATTAAAGCCTAATTGCGCATCTTTCTTTTTGCTATCGATCTCATCCAATACAAAAAGAGGGATGAGTACAATGTGCTCTTCAAAGCGAAAAATGGCCGAAGGATCATGGAGCAAAACATTGGTATCGAGAACGTAACACGAACGTCGGTCGTCTGCCGATTTTGGATTTAAGTCAAGGCTCATGGAGTCATTTCTATTTTGTAACATTTAATATTTTTAATTTCGTAAATAAAGGGTAAAACTTTACACATTAAAACGAATATTCAAAATGTCCCCGTCCTTAACAATGTAATCCTTACCTTCCAGGCGAATCAGACCGTGTTCTTTGCAAGCGGCCATTGAGCCCAGACGAATTAAATCATCGTAATGTACAGTTTCGGCGCGGATAAAGCCTTTTTCCAGATCGGTGTGAATAACCCCGGCTGCTTTTTGAGCATTGGTACCCTTGCGAATAGGCCAGGAACGGCATTCATCTTCTCCCACAGTAAAAAATGAAATGAGTCCCAACAATTCATAGGATTTACGAATCAGTTTGTGCAATGCAGGTTCTTTGATTCCCAGGTCTTCCATGAAGATTTTTGCATCTTCTTCGTTCAATTCAGAAATTTCTTTTTCGATTTCAGCGCTCAAAGAAGTTACTGCTGCGTTTTTGCCTACGTATTCGCTGAATTGCTGTTCAATTTCTTCGGCATTGGGAATTTGATCTTCCGGAATGTTGAGTACGTACAAAATGGGTTTGGCCGTTAAAAACTGATAACCTTTCAGGATTATTTCTTCATGCTCGTCAAAATCCAATTCGCGCAATGGTTTCTCATTTTCTAATTGCACACGCAATTTTTCAAACAAAGCCAATTCCCGCTTATCTTTCTCATCCTGGGTTTTCATTATTAGTTTTTTCAGCTTTTCGTGTCGCGTTTCCACAATACCCAAATCGCTTAATAAAAATTCGGAATTGATGAATTCAATGTCGGCTTTGGGATCCACGCGATTTAAAGGATGGGGGTAATATTCATTTTCAAAAGCGCGCACCATCACCAACAGGGCGTCAACTGTTTTTAGATTGGCTAAAAACTGCGATGGCAAACCGCGTGTCCCGGCGCTATCGCCTTCCAGGCCAGGAACTTTTAAGTATTCAATGGTCGCATTGACTTTCTTTTTAGGATTGAACATTTCCGTTAGTTTGTCCAGTCGCTCATCGGGCACTTTAACGATGCCACGTTCCGCGCTTAACTTGCCGGTAGTGTCGTGACTTTTGTGTTTTAAAAGGGTTGAAAACAGTGTTGTTTTACCTGAGTAGGGTAAGCCTACAATTCCTATCTGCATTGTTTCTCCTGTTCGTTTTTAATGTTTTTTTTAATTTACACAAATCTGGCCTGGCAATCAAAGTTATGAGTCTCAAAGTTTAAAGTGTGAAGGAAATAGTTTAAATTTAATTTTGGATACATGGGAAATATGAAAATTTACAAGCTTTGAGTAATAAGCAAAATCAGAATTAAAGAACCAGTAATTGGAAACAGCCATAGAAACCCATTCAAAATTTAACATTCAAAATCCAACATTTGTCAAAAAGTTGGGCTTCAAGTCTGGCAAATAGTGAAACGATCTACCGCCTCCAGTTTTTGTCGATCTTTTAAAACTGTTTCCTCTGCCGGTAGCCACTTTTTAATTAAAGGCAGCAAATCTGCCACGTAATCGGATGCCTGATCATTCAAACGGTAATTCACCCATTTGCCCTGTTTTTGATCAACAATAAATTCCGCATCTCTTAAAATTGAAAGATGTTTTGAAACAGTGGAAGTGGCTAAATTTAAAACCGAAGTAATTTCACACACGCAAAGCGGGCGCACCTCTAACATCTTTAAAATTCGTAAACGATTTGCATCTGACAGCGCTTTAAAGGTTTTTACTAATCGCCGCATTTTTTCCCCTTTCTGAACTTTAAAAT
>JAGHBR010000340.1 GCA_021160885.1 Caldisericaceae bacterium | reverse complement strand
CTTCACGACGACTGTAAGACAAAAAAAAGATGAACCCCAAAATTAAGATTATTAGAAAAATTACTTTTAACATAATTAGTGGAGACGCCGGGAATCGAACCCGGGTCCGGACATTGACCAGTATGAACCTCTACAACCATAGCTGGTTGATTGATCTCGTCTGCAAACTGGCCAACCAGCAAACCTGTTTGCAGACCAGCCTGGTTATGGTAGGTGTTGATGGCCACCAGGCAGAGCCATCTTCACCATCCACCCAAAACGGCGCTACCTTCACCCCCGGTGGATTAGAGGCGAAGGAGCGTGGCAGCATTAATTAAGCTGCCATTGCGTAATCATAGTCGGCATTTATCTTTGCCTGACCTTTTTTTACGGGTGTGGTCAAACCCGGGTTGCAGTTCATACCCTTCTCATGCCCGTCGAATCCAGAATCGTCCCCATTTTTTTTGATTCAAAAAAAGAGAGAAGGTGACCTTGTGAAGGCCGGGGGAAAGCCTTATTTACAGGGGGGGAAGTCACCTTCTCCTTTTTTGTAAAATTTAATACATATCTTTTCTATGTGCAAATGTTTTAATCTTTGAGTTGGTTAATATACCTAAAAAAGATCATTTTGTTCCATTTTTCAAAATTGGCATTAATCTGTAAAACATTTTTTCGAAACTTAAACAAGATAGTGGCAGCAGGCAAAGTTCCGATAACCATAATTCATTTATGTGACAATGTGACAACAAATCGGACACTGATCATCAAATATTATTTTTATCTTTTTAGACATGGAGCTCTTCTTTGTTCTTTCCGTTAATTAGTAGAACCCAAACCAGTCAACGAGAATTTCTGAATAAACTATTATCTTTTCAGGTTTTCTAAAAATTCCGGTAATTGCGCAATGGAAGGCAGAACAAAATCGGGTTTTATTTTTAATCGTTGCAAATCGATGGGGCGGAACTTGCCGGTTTGTACAAGGCAGGTATTAATGCCTAACCTGTTTGCTCCCATGATATCTGATTCCACATCATCACCAATCATTAAAGCCTGATTAGCATTAATGTTGAGATGTTTTAGCGCTAGCCTGAAAAAGGTCTTTGATGGTTTGCCAATAATTTTGGCCCGAACTTTTGCTGCATATTCCAAAAGCGCCACAAAAGCACCAGCATCCACACGATAGCCATCATCGCTCAACCAGAAGCGGTTCTTTTGTAAAGCAATTAACTTAGCCCCGTTGATAAGACAATTAAACGCTTTATTTATTTTTTCAACTGTAAAATCATCTCCCAAATCACCCAAAACCACAAAATTCACACTTGTGTCATCATGAGCGGTGCCCAAAAACTCTTTTTTGGCATCATCTGTTAAAAGCAGAAAAGCGCGATTATCTTTGAATTGTTTAACATATTGCGCAGCAGCAAAAGCAGCCGAAAATACAACTGTTTCCGAAACTTCAATTTCCATGTTCGCCAGTTTTGTAACCAGAGTTGAGCGGTGCTTCATGGTGGTATTCGTAATAAAGCAAAAGGGGATGTGCTTTTCCTTTAACCAGGAAATTGTTTCCTTAGCCCCGACAATGGGTTGAGAATCGTTGTAAATAACGCCGTCTAAATCAATCAGTAAACCTTTTATTTCCATTCTTTACTCCGAAATCAATTCAGTGTAAAGCTTTTCATATTCTTTTATTTGTTTCTCCCAGGAAAAATCTTTTTGCATTCCGTTTTTCATAATTTTTCTCCAGACCGAACGGTAAGGATAGGTGGTTAAGGCATATTCCAATGCCCATCGCAAACCTTCCGCTGTGTAATGTTCAAAGACAAAGCCGTCGCCTGTTTGCGTTTTCCAATCATAGAGGGTGACTGTATCGGCCAGTCCGCCGGTTTTGCGCACTACCGGCACCGTACCGTATTTTAAGCTGTAAATCTGGTTCAAACCGCAGGGTTCATATTGCGAAGGCATCAAAAAGATATCGGCACCTGCTTCAATTAAATGCGATAATGGATAGTCATATCCGTGAAAAAATTTCACCTGTTTTGGAAATTGGCTTTGTAATGAAAAAAAATATTGCTCATAATTTGGATCACCGCTGCCCAGGGTGACAAAACTCATCTCATATCGCCTCAAGATGTCGTCCATTACCGCCATAATTAAATTAATGCCTTTCTGCTGAACAAGTCGACTGATAATGGCTACCATTGGTTTGCTTAACCATTTTTTGTAGAGTCCAGCTCTTTCCAGCAAAACAGACTTATTTTTTCTTTTTCCTGCAAGATTCTTAATCGAATAATGAAAAGGAATTTGTTTGTCTGTCTCCGGATTCCACTCATGGTAGTCAACGCCATTCAGAATACCGATTAAATCTCTGGCACGTTTTCTCAAAAGGCCATCAAGGCTCGCTCCATATTCGGGTGTTTGAATTTCCTGGGCATACGTTGGACTGACTGTCGTAATCTTGTGGGCATGCAAAAGACCATTTTTCAAAAAATTGATCTTCCCATGGTACAGATCGTGGCTATCAAATAAAAAATGGAATTCACTTAAACCAAGATCATTAATCACATCCGCTTCGAACACTCCCTGATAACCGATATTGTGAATGGTAAGCACCGTTTTAGTTTTTTGAAACATGCTTTCATTGGCATAAATTGATTTCAAGTAAAGGGGCAACAAGGCGGTGTGCCAATCGTTGATGTGGAAAATGTCTGGCGCCCAGTTTTGCAGGATGCACAATTTAATCGCCGCCCTGGTTAAAACTGCAAAGCGCAAATGCTCATCCGGATCAGAGGTATAAACAGCATTTCGCTGGTACAACTGCGGGCAGTCTACAAAGTAAACCTCAGCCCGACTTCCCGGCAAAAGTGTATAAAAAAAATTGATCTTAAATCTTTTGTGTCCCATATTAAGTTTAACTTGTTTTGAAAAGCGTATTGGACGGAGATTAAAGGCATTTGCCGCAAACGTATTGTACAAAGGCATAAAAAGTTTTACCTGATGTCCGTCTCGGGCTAAATATTTTCCGATAGCAGCAATTACATCGCCCAATCCGCCCATTTTGGCAAAAGGAGTGATTTCAGCAGAAACAAGACAAATGTTCAAAGACGCGCTCCTTTTTCTGAAGTGAATTTGAAAATATTGTATCTATTTTTAAGATCAAAAGCAATAAAATGTGCCTCTGAAAAAATTACCTTTCTTTCAATCAGTGCTATGGAAATTTTAACTGTGTTTTACAAAATACCAGTGAGAAATTTTTCAAAAATTCTTTTCGAAGGCTTCTACCCATCAGAAACAAAAAAAGTCACAATACGTGAAGCCTGACCGGTAAATTAGTCGTAAAAAAGTTACGCTTGAAGCTCCGGTTTGTTGTTAAACTTTAACAAAAACATGTTGACTAATGCTCAATATCAGAATCGGGCTATCGGAAACTCATTTAGCTATTGAAGCTCATTCAAAATTCAGCATTCAAAACTCAAAATTTTTTATTAACTGCGGGACCATTTTACAAATTGTTGCGGTTTTACTAACTCAGGTAGGTACGTTTAATTTTAAAAAAAAGCCACCCCAAAATCAATCAGAGTGGCCTGTTTTTTACTCAAATGAAACGGATTGATTATTCGTCCTTTTTCTCTTCTTTCTTTTCTTCTTCTTTCGTTTCTTCTGCTTTGGCCTGTTCTGCTGGTTTTTCTTCAGCAGAAACTTCCGTGCTTTCAGGTTCTGCTTTCGCTTCCTCTTTCGATTCTTCTGCTACTTCTGCCTTAGCTTCTTCTTTTTTGGTTTCCGTTTCTTCTGCCTTGGGTTCTTCTTTCTTTTCCTCTTTCTTCTTTTCTTGCTTGGCTTTCGTTTTGCCAATCGGTCGGGCTTTGATCATCTCTTCAATCGTAGCGCCCGAAATGCCCTGTTTGGCTAAATATTCTTCGTATTCTTTTCTTTCTCTGTCACGGAAATAGTTGACCACGGAAAGCACAATTTTTTTGTTTTCCTTGTCAAACTCAATGACTTTAGCCTGAATTTCAGCCCCTTTTTCGTAAACATCAGACGGCTTTTTGCCTTTTGGTGTCGGGATGTGCTGATTGGGAATAAATCCATCTACCCCATGCGGTAAAGTTACCACAACACCTTTGTCTACAAAACGGGCAATTTTACCAGTCACTTCAGAACCCTCTTTGTAAATTCCTTCAAATTCATCCCAGGGATTGGGTTCAATTTGTTTGTGGCCCAAAGCAATCCGGCGTTCTTCGCGATTAATGCCCAGCACCTTGACTTCGATTTCATCATTCTTCTTCACTACTTCGCTGGGGTGCTGAATTTTACGCGTCCAGGAAAGGTCGGAAATGTGAACCAGACCGTCAATGCCTTCTTCCAGTTCAACAAAAACGCCAAACTGGGTAATGTTACGCACAATACCTTTGTGGATTGAACCAACCGGGTAGCGTTCTTCGATGTTTTCCCAGGGGTCTGGTTCTAATTGTTTTAATCCTAAGGAAATTTTCTTCTGTTCAGGTTCAACGTTTAATACAACAGCTTCAACTTCCTGCCCCACCGTCAAAATCTGGCTGGGATGTTTAATGTGCTGGGACCAGGACATTTCAGAAATGTGAATCAAACCTTCAATGCCTTTTTCCAATTCCACAAATGCGCCGTAGTCGGTAATGCTGACCACACGTCCTTTAACAATGCTGTTAACCGGATATTTTTGTTCCACATTATCCCACGGATGCGGCTGCAATTGTTTGAGACCAAGCGAAATTCGATCTTTGTTTTCGTTAAAGTCGAGTACCATTACTTCTAATTCCTGGTCCAATTTAACCAGTTCAGAAGGATGGTTGACGCGGCTCCAGCTCAAATCGGTAATGTGCAACAAGCCATCTACGCCACCAAGGTCAATGAACACACCAAAATCGGTGATGTTTTTGACGATACCTTTGCGTACCTGGCCTTTTTCCAGAGTTTCCAGAATCTCTTTGCGCTTGCCTTCCAATTCTTTTTCGATGAGCACGCGGGAAGAAACAACAATGTTCTTGCGGGCCCGATTTACTTTTACGATTTTGAAATTCATTTGTTTGCCGATTAGGGCATCGAAATCGCGAATTGGTTTCACATCGATTTGTGAACCGGGCAAAAAGGCATCAACGCCCATCAGATTAACCACCATACCGCCTTTAATACGGCGCGTAATGGTTCCCGGAATCACTTCATCGTTTTCATATTTTTCAAGTAATCTTTCCCAATTCTTAATAAAATCGGCACGACGACGGGAAAGGGCAACCATGCCTTCACCGTTGTCAAGTTCATCTACGTAAACTTCTATTTCATCGCCAACTTTTAATTCTTCAATATTATCGAATTCTTCTTTAGGGATAATACCTTCAGACTTAAAACCCACGTCGACAATGACTTCTTTGTCCGTAATCGACAATACCCGTCCGGTAACAACTTCGCCTTCTTTAAGTTCGTCCAGCGTCTGGTTGTACAGGCGGGTAAGCGTTTCCATTTCTGCCGGTGAATATTCCGTTTCTACTTCCAAATCTTCTAATTTAACAACTTCTTCTTTGAACTGATCTTCTTCTGAGGTTTGTTTTGGGGATTGTTCTTCAGTTGTAGTTGTTTGGTTAGCCATCTCCTCAGTTCTTTGTTCCTGAGATGGGTTTGGGGTTGTGGTTTCTTTTTTTTCTTCAGTCATAAAAATTCATACCTCCGTTAATAGTTGTTTTTGGCCTTAGGCCATTAATGTTTTTTAATAAAGCCTTTAAATTTAATACCGAAGCTTAGTAAATTCAAAATTTTTTTACGTTTTTATTAGATTTGCAGCAATTAAAGAACCAACTCTGTAAATACCAGGCTGTGGGGAAAATTTTAATTCAGGTGAAAAAACCTTTAGATTCCAACTAAAAGTAAAAGAGTAAACCTATAGGTCGCAAGGGCAAGGCAGGCCTTGCCCTTGCAGGCTAACAGGTACAAATCTTTTCGGCGGCCATACGCGCTTTGTCAAATTTTAAGTTTTGAATTTTGAATTGAAGATTTGAGCCAAGATTCTACTTAAAACATAAG
>JAGHBR010000526.1 GCA_021160885.1 Caldisericaceae bacterium | reverse complement strand
CCTTAACCAGGCCTGATGAAGGCATGCGCCAGGCCATGGCTACTGCCGAAGTTGGTGACGATGTTTATGGCGAAGATCCCACCGTAAATTTACTTCAGGGAAAAATTACTGAACTCACCGGCAAAAAAGCCGCTCTGTTTGTGGCCAGCGGCACCATGGCCAATCAAATTTCAATTAATGCCCACACCCAACCTGGTGATGAGGTCATTTGTGAAGAACGTGCCCATATTTTTAATTACGAATCCGGCTCACCCGCCATGTTGTCCGGCGTGCAAATACGCCCATTGCCCGGCAAATACGGCGTGCTGAATGTGGAAGAAGTTGAAGAAGCCATCCGACTGCCCGACCACCACTTTCCGCAGACCCGCTTAATCGCCCTGGAAAACACACACAATCGCTGGGGCGGCACAATCTACCCTATCGAAGAAATTAAGAAAATGCACAAACTGGCCAAAAAGTACAAACTCAAAATGCATTTAGATGGCGCCCGTTTATGGAATGCCTCCATTGCCACGGGTATTCCCATCAGAGAATACGCAAAACACTTTGACTCGGTGTCGCTTTGTTTTTCCAAAGGTCTGGGAGCGCCGGTTGGTTCCATAGTGGCCGGCAGTGAAGAATTCATCGATCGTGCGCACCGTTACCGCAAGGCTTACGGGGGAGGCATGCGTCAGGCAGGTATTTTAGCCGCAGCCGCACTCTACGCAATCGAAAATAACTGGCAACGCATGGCCGAAGATCATCGTCGGGCGCGTGTTTTGGGCGAAGCTATTAACAATTTACATGGCTTTGTAGTAAACCTGCAAACCGTACAAACCAACATTATTATTGTGGATACCAGCTTAAGCGGCAAAACAGCTCCGGAAATTGCCCAGATGTTAGCCGAGCAAGGGGTTAAGGTCATTGCCTTTGCTCCGACTCGCTTGCGCGCCGTTACCCATTTACACATCGATGATGCGGCCATTGATCGGGCTATTGAAGCCTTTAAAAAAGTAAGCCAAAAATTATAGAACGGAAATTAATGGACATTGTTATTATCGGAGCCGGCGATATCGGCTTTTCATTAGCCAAACGTCTGGCCTATGAAAAGCACAACATTTCAATCATTGAGTCCAACACGGAACGGTTTAAATTTGTAGAACAAGCATTGGATGCCCAGGTTCTTTTTGGACATGGCGCCGACTTTAAATTACTAAAACAGGCCGGCATTAAAGATGCCGATTTACTGATTGCGGTCAGCGACCAGGACGAAGTTAATTTAATTGCCGCCATGGCCGCCAAACAAGCTGGCTGTAAAAAGACATTGGCCCGTGTCAGCAATCCGCAGTATTTGAATGAAAAAGCATATTTAAAACCAGGAACATTAGGCATTGACCTGGTCATCCATCCTGAGTCCATTGTTGCCAAAGGCGCAGTTCGCCTGCTTAAACAAAGCGCAGCCAGCGATATAATTGAATTTGCCGAAGGGAAAATGGTTCTTTTAGGTGTTCACTTAGACGCATCCTGTCCGGTGTTGCGCACCAAACTTAAAGACATAGTGGTTCAGTATTCGCACTTTCCTTTTCGCATCACAGCCATTCAGCGCAAAGACTTCACCAAAATTCCGTGTGGTGACGACCTGCTAATGCCCAACGATCACATCTTTGTCGTCCTTGCCCGTAAGCACATTTCCGATTTTTTAAAAATTATTGGCAAAGAGAATACTTCGCTGGAACGCATCATGATTCTGGGCGGCGGTCAAATCGGTTATTTGATTGCCGAAGAATTGGAAGATGAACATCAGGTTAAAATTGTGGAATCCAATATGGAGAAATCTTACACTCTGGCCGAAAAATTGGATCGCTCCATGGTCATTCGCGGCGATGGACGGGATATTAACCTGCTGGCGCTGGAAGGCATTATCGATATGGATGCTTTTATTGCTGTAACCGGCGATGACGAAACCAACATCATCACCTGTCTGATGGCCAAACATCTGCGCGTACCGCGCATCATTTCTTTAATCAATAAACCGGACTACGCACCTATCATTCCCACTATTGGAATTGACGCCTTTATTTCCAAGCAATCACTGGTGGTCAGCGGCATATTAAAATTCATTCGTCAGGGGGAAGTGGTCAGCATTGCGTCTATCCCTGGCGTGGAAGCGGAAATCATCGAACTCATCGCTCAGCCAGAGTCCAAAATAACAAAAAACCCACTGTTTAAAATCGATTTTCCGCAAAATGCCCTGTTAGGCGGAGTTATCCGGAATGATGAGATTATTATTCCTACTGGTCAAACACAAATCCAGGCCGGCGACAAGGTAGTGGTTTTTGTGTTGCCTGGCGCCATTAAAAAAGTAGAAAAATTTTTCAGTTAGCGGGCCTATGATTCATTATCGCAGCATCTTTCATGTACTAAGCGCTCTTCTCCTTTTTATGATTGCGGTATTGGTGGTTCCTCTGCTTATTTCACTAAACTTCGCCGAACCTGATGAAATCGCTTTTTTGGAAACCATAGGCATCTTGCTGTTAGTCGGCCTACCTCTCTTCCTGCTGACACGCGGCGAGGTGACACTGGATATTAAAGACGGCTTTTTAATTGTTACCCTGGGCTGGACACTTTACGCTCTATTTGGCGCCTTGCCTTTTTATTTAAGCAGTTTCATCCCTTCTTTTAGCGATGCTTTTTTTGAAACCATGTCCGGCTTCACCACAACAGGGGCTTCTATTCTGACTGATATTGAAGCTTTGCCCGAAGGTTTACTGTTCTGGAGATCGCTTACACACTGGTTGGGCGGGATGGGCATCATTTTGTTGTCGCTGGCCATTTTGCCTTTGCTGGGCATTGGCGGTATGCAGCTTTTCAAGGCAGAGGTTCCCGGCCCAACTCCGGACCGCCTGACGCCACGTATTAAACACACGGCAGAACTATTATGGATTGTTTACCTGGTCATTAGCGTTGCGGAAGCCATTGCCTTAAAACTGGCAGGTATGAACTGGTTTGACGCCTGGTGCCACACCTTTGGCACTATGGCAACCGGTGGTTTTTCCACCAAAAACGCCAGTGTTGGCGCCTTTAACAATGCCTGGATTGACTACATCATCATTTTTTTTATGATTGTGGCCGGCACGAATTTTTCGCTCCATTACAGGGCCTTTCGCGGAAAGTTTTTAGGTTACATTAAAGATCCGGAAACACTGACTTTTCTGGCCATTATTCTGGCAGCTACTATTTTCATTTCCCTGGACATTCTTGCCATGCTCGGTTATGAAAAATTCTCCATCCGACACATTTTATTTCAGGTTGTGTCCATTATTACGACTACTGGTTACGGAACGGCTGACTATGAACAATGGCCCATTTTGTCAAAGGTCGTTTTACTGATTTTAATGTACTTTGGCGGCTGTGCCGGTTCTACGGGCGGCGGCATTAAAATCATTCGTTCCATAGTGCTTTTTAAATTTGCCATCAACCAGGTAAAACAGTTATTGCATCCCAATGCCGTTTTTGTGGTTCGCGTGGGCAAACGTGGCGTACCGCAGGAAATTGTGACCAATATTGCCGGTTTTACTCTGCTCTACATCTTGCTGTCAATTGTAGGTGTGCTTTTCATTAGCTCCCTGGGCTTAAACTGGGAAACCTGCATTGGGAGCGTGGCGGCCACCATTAACAACATAGGGCCGGGTTTTGGCACAGTTGGCCCCACGGAAAATTACGCTCATTTGCCGGAAATTGGAAAATGGTTTTTGTCCTTTTTAATGCTGGCTGGCCGGTTAGAAATTTACACTGTGCTGGTTTTGTTTGTGCCTATTTTCTGGAAAAAGTAATCGGACCGTTTCAGGCCATTTCAAAGCAAAATAGATCAGTTAAAAGTTAAGGGTGTAAGGG
>JAGHBR010000043.1 GCA_021160885.1 Caldisericaceae bacterium | reverse complement strand
CTTTTAAGAGGAAATATTAGAAATTCTTAAAATTGGGTAAATTAATCAATTTTTCTACTATTTTATCAATAACTTCTTCTCGCAAATATTGATTTGATTTCAGTTTGTTCTGGATCTCGGCCAATTTATCTGCAGATAAGGTCTCTTTTTCTTCAATCATTTTTAAATACCTTTCTGCTTCAGCACGTAATTTCATTAATTCTTTGGCCGAATCAGAAATTTTTACATGTGCATCTTTTGGACTATTTTCGGAAGATTTTTCTACACCTTTTTGGGACGCTTTGCTGTTATCTGCCTGGCGCACATTATTTTTTTTATTAACTTTATCCGGGCGATCGGCAGAATTACCCAACCCTGCTAAATTACTTAATTTGTCTAACATTTTTTTACTCCTGAATAATGTCCATGACTCTGGAATACCCATCTGTCATTTTGTTATTCCGTCTGGCCGAAATCAAATCGGCATGCTCTTTAACATATTTATTTTTCCTTTTTCGTAAAGCGTCGTAAATTTTGTCGTCGATTTTAACCAATTGGTGCGCCAGCTGCGAAATGTTATTAATCATCTCCTTTCCCTGTTCATCAACTTTTTGATCGCTTAATTCCGCACGCAGGGCTTCCAGTTTTTGTATTTGATCGATCCATTGCTGCCTCAATCCAACCATTTTATGAAGTACCGTAATAGGCAAAGAATCTACCTGATCTACAATCTTTTCTGAAAATTGCAAAACTGCTTTAAAAGAATCAAGTTCTTGTGCCAAAATTTCGTTCATATCTTTTGGTATTTTTGTATCGTGTTGAAACATCAAGCCCTCCCGTTGTAAATAATCCCTGCAATCTCATCCATTTTCTTCATTAAGTCAACCATCTGATCTGGCGGGATTTCCCGAATTATTCTGCCAGTTCCTTTTTCGGTAACTAAAATTTTTGACACATTCTTTTGGGGATCATAATAAAAAGAGATTTTCGTACTAAACCGCTGAATGAATTGGTTGGCCATTTCAACCAATCTATCAACAGCGACATTTTTATTTTCGTCTGTTTTATCTTCTTTTCTCTCTTCTTCTTTTTTCCCCTTGACGGTTGGTTTCTTTTCTTCATCAGTTGAATTAACAATTTTTGACTGATTGAGGGCAGCCAATTTACCAACCTCCAGGTTAGTGTTAATTTTCAATTCTTCCATGGCTTACCTCCTAAACTTTACTACCCACCAAAATTTGTAAAGGTATTAAAAAACATTTGTTGATTTTGCAACATGTAAATTGTTTGTTGCATTTTTGTAAATTCATCGAAATAGTGTTTTTCTTTTTTATCGAGAATTTCATTCATATATTCAATTCGATCCTGTAAAGATTGAATTCGATTGTCAATTTGTTTTTTACTGGTATCTATGGTGCCGCCCGTTTTAACAAAGCGATCGATATAATCCACCAATTTAGTTGCCACGCCATCCGAAGTTGAGAATAAATCAGACACAAATGAAGGATTAGCTTCCAGTGCATTATTAAATTTTTCAGTATCTTTGATCGACAATTTGCCATCTCTGTCAGCTTCAATCCCAATACTGTAGAGCAGCCGGTAATTCGAATTTGCTACGCTGTCTACCGGCTCAGATACCATTGTTCTCAATTCGGCAATCATCCCGGAGTAAACCGAATCCTGACTTAGCGGACCTTTTTCGTATGTATCAGGATTCATTCTGGCATTTTCTTTTAAAAAGTCAATCACTTCGTTGTACTTGCTGATAAATTCTTCTACATCTTTTTTAACAGCGTCAATATCTGGTTCAACAGAAACGGTGACTGGTTGTGAAAAAACATCCAAAAGTTTAAAAGTAATACCGGTATAAGCATCATCTACATTATTTGAATCTCGATACATGGTTAAGCCATCTAATTCAAAAATCGAGCTAAGTTCGCTATCGGTTATCGAGGTTCCGACATTGTAAATGTAGCCTCCTGTCGTGCCTGAAGATAAAGCGTTGTTATTAACTCCCAGAGTATCTAGTAAACTACTGGCGCCAAATTCCATTCTGTAGGTGTAACCCGTCTGTTCGCTTTTCAAAACGAGTCGGGAAATCCCCTCCTGCTCGTTCACCACATCTGCATGCACCACTTCTTCGGTGGTAATGGTTTCATTAGCTACCGCTTCGGCCATAGCATCGTTAATGGCCTGGGCAATATTGGCAATGGCTTCATCATTTGTTCCCGATAGCTGATCGGCAGTAACCGTAATCGAAATAGCCACGCGATTGCTGGGATCGCTATCTGTCGGATGGGCAACTTCAATGGTAAACGTTTGATCTGAAGTAAACGAATTAAAATCTGTTCCGCTGTCACTAAACTGATTTGAAACGCGCGTGTCCGATTTTGCCAGTTGTTGTACGGTTAAGGTATGATTGCCCTTAGAGGCAGAATTTGCTACACGAACTCCAATTTTTTCCGCATCGCTGGAAGAAGCTTTTTTGGCCTGAAAAGGCAACAAAACAATATCATTGAGGTATTCAAGTTTGGTTTTTAGGGCCGAAAGTTTGGAATCTAATTCACTGAAAACAGATTTTTTATCGCTTAATTCATTTTTTTGTTGGATTAACTCATCACGGGGCCTTGATTCCAAAGCCATGTATTGATCCACTAAATATTGGATCGAATTAGTTGAGTTGCCTATGGAATAAAGGTCCATTTTAACCTCCGGCACTTTTAATTTACATTAAATTGAACGCTTTGCCCCATGTTTTCTTTAACTCGGAAAACATAGCACGCGCCTCATCAAATTTCTTTTGGTCTATCAGATTCATTAAGTATCGGTAAACATTTAAAAAAGTATTAGCAGTTTCTTTGTAATCAAAGTTTAAAGATTGAATTAAGGCATTCACAGCAGTTCTGGCTTTTACACTATCTTTCTGAGCGCAAGCCGTGATGGCTGCATCATAAATGTAACTAATCAATTCTTCTTTACTGGCAGACATGACTTTTTGCACTAAATATGGATTCTGTACCGGTCGTTTGGTCTTTGCTCTGTAGTTGATCATTTTTCATTCTCCTTTTAAACAGTTAAAAGGTGGAGAGCCACGCTCTCCACCTGGCGGTTAAGTCTGCTTATTCCACAATTAACGGAACAAAGACAGCACGAGTTGTGGAGCAGAATTGGCCTGAGTCAAAGAAGACAATGATGTTTGTTGCAGAATCTGCAGCTTCATCACTTCCATCTGTTCTTTGGCAAAGTCAGCATCCTCAATGGTACTTCTTACAGATTCCGTGTTGGTGATGGCATTGCTCAGATTGGACTGTTTAGACTGCAAGCGGACCTTGTACTCACCTAAGGTCTTCATGTAACCTGACAGGTTGTCGATAGCCGTAGAGATAGTTCCAATGGCTGTGCTTGCTCCGTTAGCAGTGCTCAAATCAATGGCATCGATTCCTAAGGATGCACTGTCAGCGGCGCTTAAAGAAACGCTTAATTGTTCCGAACCTGTTTCACCGGTCTGGAAAGCAACGCTGTAGTTTCCATCAATCAACTTGGAGTCGTTGAAGGTAACATTGTTAACGATGTCATCGATTTCGTTAATCAATGCGGTTGCCTGACCATCAATAGCGCTACGTTGCGTGCTGTTCAAACTACCATCGGCTGCCTGAGTAGCTTTTTCCTTCAGAGTTTGAAGGATATCCATGATGTTGGAATAAGCGCCCTCTGCCACATCGAGGATGTGCTGGGCAGTGGACACGTTGCCGAGAGCTACTTGTAAACCGCGTGTACGGGCTTCCAGGCCGCTTGCT
>JAGHBR010000537.1 GCA_021160885.1 Caldisericaceae bacterium | reverse complement strand
GGTCTTTTAGTTTAAGAAATTATTTAGATGTTAAATTTTCCTCACGCTTTAACAAAACCTAACGTGAATTTTTTAAATATTTTTGACTATCGTAATTCAATCGATATTCTTCACGACGAATAGTATCAATGGCTTCGTTAAATTTTTTCATTATATGAAATCGATCTAATATGTTCATAAAATGCGGCGCTTTCTTCTTTATTACTTTAAGATATGGTTTCTACATATCGGTACAAATGTATTTAAGCAAGGCTGTTTTTTCTTTGCCCAAAAATCTAAAAAACCTGAGTAATGTCTTTGAAGTACGATCTTTACCACACCATAGCAAACGCTTACTATGCTGGTCTATTTGATACACTAAGGTCATATATTTATGTCCCTTAAAAACATGTATTTCATTTATGCCGATTGAATATATCTTATCCATAACTCTAGTTTCTAAGCCATAGTCTACAAGCCATTTTACACTGGAAAAGACGGTTTCCATGCTCGTCCTAAAAACTTCTACAACTTCTGTCCAGCTTAATCTCTTTGCTCAGCTACCGAGAAATTTTTTGTAGGTATTGGTTATGCGCTCTTTACCATCCGCCCATGGAAAATCTTTTGTTAGAATTCCATGGGCTTTACAATGCACTCGCCGGGGCCGATATGAAAAATAGACCGGAAAGCCCAAAATCGTTACATATGAAAACAAGCGCGGTATCATAAGTCGAACAGTGCTTTGAACAAATCGGACATTTCCTCTTGCTTCCTACGCGAAGAGAAACTTCTATGATGAGGCATTCTTTAAAATCTTGTACACCTAAATATATTTTTTTATAGACAAATGATGAATACTTTTCTATATTGTTTAATAATGTTTTGATGAGCATCTTTTTCCCCAAAATTTATGTTTGTTTAAAAACAAAATTTCGGAGATTGATGCTCATCTTTCAATTCTTTTTACCCATAGATTTACCAAAAGAACCAAAAAATCCAATTCATTTCAATAATTTTATCCCCTTGCTCAACCAATCCTTGTTGCTTATTTCTAAAAATCTATTAAATTATAAAAACAAAAATGCAGGAGGGCGAAATGGAACTTAAAGTGGTTAAAATCAAAAAGCCGGAAGACATGAACTTCATTTTAGGCCATTCCCATTTTATTAAAACCGTCGAAGATTTGCATGAAGCCATCGTCAATGTCAATCCAGGCATCAAATTTGGTCTGGCTTTTTGCGAAGCCTCACAACAGGCTCTGGTGCGCTATTCGGGCAACGATCCGGAACTGATTGAACTGGCCAAAAAAAATGCTCTTAACCTTTCAGCTGGTCACAGTTTCATCATCTTTTTAGGCAATGCCTTTCCCATTAACATTTTGAACACAATTAAAATGGTACCCGAGGTGACGCGTATTTTCTGTGCCACCGCCAATCCTACTGAGGTCATTATTGCCGAGACTGAAATGGGACGAGCTATTTTAGGTGTAGTCGATGGCGTTAAAACAAAAGGCATTGAAACCGAAGAAGACATTAAAGTTCGTAAAGAATTCCTAAGAAAAATCGGTTACAAATTTTAATTCAGGTTTAATCTATTTCGTTTAATCGGGAAATTATGGCAAACTTACAAGAAATTTTTGATTTTTACATTAACACAAATCCTACGGATTGGAAGCTACGCAATGCTTCCAATTTATTAATCCATGCCTGCCAGGCTTTAAATGTAAATTCTGCAGAAGAGATCGATGAAGAACTACTGGAAGAATTGCCTGAAGCTCTTGACCGTTTCTTTAAAAACAGTCCGCAAAAGGCCATCCATGATAAAGGGATGCTGGCCGAAATGATCGGGCGCTTTGGACCTATAGAAAATTTAAAGAATGTGATTAATCGGTTACTCAATGATCCGGATGAAAATCTGCAACAGTTTACCTTACAATCGCTTGAATATTACGCCAAAGTAAATTTTGAAGCCGTTTTGCCTTATTTTGAGCGCTACGGCAAAAGCAACAACACCTTACTCAAACAAGTGTCGGCCATCATGATTGCCAGACTTTCTTACCTGCAGGCTCTGCAAGAGAAAATCAAACAACTGCTTTGGCACTGGGCTAAAGAAGAAAATAAGGATTACGTTGGGCTTGTTTTCAAAGAAATCCAAAGACAGGCTGCCAATTCTATTGATTCCCCTGAGCGAAAATATCGTTATCTTGGAATGCGTGACTGGATGCAGCAACAGTTTGAGTATTTAAGATGAGGCGGCATTTAAAAAAATTTATTCCGCTTTTTACCATTTTCATTCTGTTCAGCGCTTGTTACAATTTAGACCAAAGCAAGACGATCCGCCAGCCTTCTGCTTATTCTTTTTATCAGAAATCATTGGAAAAACGAATTACCGGTGATTTACACAGCGCTCTACAAATGGTTAATAAAGCTTTACAACTGAATGATCGCATTTCATTGTTTTACGTTTTGAAAGGTCAAATTTTCGATTCTCTGCAAATACTGGACTCGGCTTTTTACTATTATCAGCAATCTCTAACTTACCGCTCCCACTCTCCGCAAGTTTTGGTGAGGCTGGCAGAACTGTCGTTTAAGACAGGAAATTCAGAGCAGGCCATTCGATTTTACCGTAAAGCCTACGTGGAAGAACCGGACAGTATCGATTTGCTGCTTAAAATCAGCCAGATCTATTTAAAAGAGAATCAGTTACAAAAGGCACAAAATGTATTGGATGAATATCGCATTACACAAAAGAGACGTGTACAAAAATTTCCACCGTTTTATTACCTTAATATGGCCGACCTGGTCTTAATGAAAGGCGATTCGGTTGAGGCCGCCCGCTATTACGCGCAAAGCGGCTGCGGAAGCTGTCTTTCTGCAAAACAGGCGGAATGGGCTTTTGAAACATTACTAAAGCAAAACAATTTGTCCGCCTATTTTGATTTGCTGAGCGGATTGCAAAAGAACAGGAAATTCACGGAGAGTCAACTCTTTTATTACCGGGGACTCTATTACCAAAAACTGGGTAATAAAAAGGAGGCCTTACATCAATTTGAACGAGCATACCAGAAGGGCCTGCGCAGGCCCAACTTGTTGAAAATTTTAATTCACTATTACGCCCAACAAAAACAAACCGAGAAAGTTAAAAAATTAAAAAATGAGTTACAAAAAATCAATCTTTCCGCTACAAAGAAAACATCAAATCAAAGTCAAAACTAACACCTGCAAACCGCAAACAAAGAATTTTACTTTTGAGTTTAAATGTTGAGCGGCTTTAACATTAATTTACCTAAACCTTTGAAAAAATCATAAAAAATGAACAATTCTTAATATTTATGTATTTTGATTTATCTTTTAACTCACCACCTTAT
>JAGHBR010000501.1 GCA_021160885.1 Caldisericaceae bacterium | reverse complement strand
TCCCAAATTACGGGATATACTTTAGTGCAATATTTAAATAAATATAAATTTGATAACCAATTATGTCATGTGAAGCATTCTATTATTTAATTCGCACAACGGATTAATGATTTATGAAATATGAAGGAATAATGTTTGATAAAAATAAAATGAAACTTTAAATTATAGTAGAAAATGTAAGAGGTTTTGGATTCCTGTTGTCTGTTTTTTTGCTTTGTGGCCACTTAAAGGCCAACTAACTTAAAATTTACTGCGCGGTTCGGTGACTATAACCGGCCCTACATCTCTCAACTCTGGCCAAAGCGGTACCTATACTGCTCATCCTTCCGGCGGTAGCGGTACCTACACCGATTTCGAATGGTGCGAACGGAAAGACGATGATGTTCCAATGGCGCCTCAAGGTGAAAACGGTATTTTGGCTCCGCCTTCCAATCAATGGGTATATTTAACCAGCGGATCAGATAAGCAGCAAATCACTATTTCCAGAACATACAGCTTTTCATTAAAATGTGTGGTTACAGATTCCTACAATGATCAGGCAACATTTAACATTCTTTCGGTTCATGTCGACGGAGGCACTTTAGCCAAACAAAGTTCAGAGTAAACGCCAGCGACTGCCATTGCGGTTCTGGAAAAGGTGGAACTCAACGGTAACTTTCCCAATCCGTTTAATCCTACCACTACCATTAAATTCGGCTTGCCGGAAGATAGCCATGTGCAACTTAATATTTATGCCATGAATGGCCAAAAGGTACATACTCTGCTCGATGGGCAGGTTTCAAAAAGTTATCATCAAATCGTCTGGGACGGCAAAAACGAAAGCGGGCAACCGGTTTCCGTTGGGTTGTATGTTTACGAATTAAAGACCGACAACAAGCGCATTTTGAAAAAGATGTTGCTGGTGAAATAGTTTAAAGTGAAGAGAGACTTGACAAATTACGAATTATGAATGAAAAAACACCGTAAAGCTGCCTGATACCTGGACGGCTTTGCGCTAATCTGCGCGTTCTGCGAGAGAAAACTTTAACGCACACACATCTAAAATAAGGCGGATGGGGGGTTAATTTCACGAAGTTCTCGCAGATGTTCGCAGAAAATTAAAAAAATCAGCGCTAATCTGTGTGTTCTGCGAGAGAATACTTTACTATGAACTCATCCTAAAAGTAAGCTCTGATTAATTCCACAAACTTTAAATGTTTAGTTTTAAAAGGAATTCCGTAAATAGTAAACAGTTGGCATTTCTCGATTCCCAAGCAATTGTCTCCTGAAAATAAACCATCCTTCAAAAATTAGTGCCTCCATTTAAATAAATTAGTTAAAAATTCTGCTGGGATCAATCAAAGGAAGAATTTTAAAATACTATTGAATTGTTCTTGCTGAATGTTGTTTCTTTTCTTAACTTGCAACAAGGTCTTTGTAAAACTCGCATATTCTTTCAAAAACAAATAGATAAATCCATGGAGGAGTAATGCGTTATTTTGTAATTTTTTTTGTGCTTCTGTTTTCAGTAAACCAGGTGCTGTCCCAAAGGATTATTTATTCTGATAGTTGGGGGCAACATGGTTTTAACCTGATTAAAAGTGATGCCAATGAAGTCGAAATTGTTTTTTCTGTTAAAAACTTTTCCTTGCTTCAGAAAGAAATTAACGGAAATATTCGCGATGTAATTCAACTGCCAAAAACCTTTTTACCCCATGATGCCGGAAAGCCCAATTTGCCTGCTCTTAGCCGTTTTATTGCCATTCCGCAGGGAGCCGAAATCGATTTACAAATTCTCGAAACGCGAAACGATGAATTCCGCGATCTTGATATTGCTCCGGCGCCGCGCATTCCGTTTGACACAGAACAGGGGCCGCTGGAATATCCACAGGATGAAACGGTTTACAATACCAACGTCTTCTATCCGGAAAATATTATTAGCATCTCAGAGCCGCGCCAGATCCGTGGCGTGGATGTGGTTTTGGTGGGCATTACACCTTTTCAATACAATCCTGTAACCAGAGAATTAAAAGTTTTTCGCGATATTCGGCTGAAAATTAATTTTGGCAATAATCGGGAAGTGTTTGGAGAAGAACGTTTGCGCAGCCGCTGGTGGGAACCAATTTTAAATGATTTACTTCTCAATTACAGCAGCTTGCCTCGTAAAAATTTTTCTATTAACACCACCCAAAGCGAAGAAAATCGCGGATCGGTAGAAAATGTTGAATATCTGATCATTACGCCGGACGATCCGGTATTTTTAGCCTGGGCCGATAGCCTTCGTGTTTTTCGTAATCAGCAAGGTATTAAAACCGGCGTGGTCACTACCACCGAAATCGGCGGCAACACCTTTGAAGCCATTGAAAGTTACGTGGACAATGCCTACTACAACTGGGCAACGCCACCTTCTGCGGTGCTTTTATTGGGTGATGACGGCAGTTCGGGTAACACCATTACCTCTTCCGCTGACATGCCCCACCCTTACAGTGGCACCTATGTTTCGGACAATTACTACGCCGACGTTGATGGAGACGACCTGCCGGATATTGTGTTTTCACGCATTACGGCACGTAACGAAGAGGAGTTGCAAAACACGGTCGGAAAAATTTTAGATTACGAACGCCACCCGCCAACCAGTCACGATTTTTACGATCATCCGGTTACGGCCATGGGCTGGCAAACCGAACGCTGGTTTCAGCTTTGTTCAGAAATCATTAATGGTTTCTGGGAACACAAATTAGGTAAGCAGCCAGTGCGCGAAAATGCCATTTATTCTGGTACTCCTGGTGATGTTTGGTCAACGGCAACCAATACCGATGAGGTGGTCGATTATTTTGGTCCCAATGGTCTAGGTTACATTCCACAAACACCAGAGCATTTAACCGATTGGGGTGGTAATGCCACGCGTTTAAATAGCGATATTAATAACGGGGCATTCATGGTACAACACCGTGATCATGGTTCGGAAACCGGTTGGGGTGAACCCGATTACAGCATTAACGATTTAAGCGGTTTGAACAACAATGATCTGACTTTTGTCTTCTCAGTTAATTGTTTAACTGGAAAATTCAACTGGAGCGATGAATGTTTTGCCGAAGCTTTTCATCGACATTCCAAACGGGCCCTGGGCATTATTGCAGCTACGCAGGTAAGTTACTCGTTTGTTAATGATACCTACACCTGGGGCATGTATAACAACATGTGGCCAGAATTTATGCCGGACAAAGAGACCTGGTTCGGAACGCGCTTTATTTTGCCGGCTTTTGGCAATGCGGCAGGCAAGTACTTTTTACAACAATCAAACTGGCCCTACAATGATGGCGATAAACAAATCACCTATTACCTTTTTCATCATCACGGCGGTTCGTTTTCCATGGTTTATTCCGAAGTTCCGCAATATTTGTCGGTTACGCACAATGATGTGGTTGAAGCAACTGCCTCGACCTTTGGCGTAACTGCAGATGAAGGCTCTTTAATCGGGCTCTCCGTCAATGGTGAGTGGATTGCCAGCGCTGATGGCACCGGTGAGTTGGTTGAAATTCCTATTCCCAAATTACAGGTTGGCGACACCTTGCTGGTTACCGTGACCAAGCAAAACTATTTTCGTTATCAGGCGCCGGTTCAGGTGGTTAGTTCTTCCGGGCCTTATGTGACCGTGTCCTCATGGGAAATTGACGACCAGCAAATGGGGAACAACAACAGTTTGGCTGAATTTGACGAACAATTTCATCTGGATGTGGAAGCCAAAAACCTGGGTTCGGAAATGGCCCAACAGATCACCGGGGTGCTGTCTACCAGTGATGCGCATTTACAAATTGTACAGGATCGTCATTTTTACGGCGATATTGACACTTCTGCCGTGGTCATGGGCGACAACGCGTTTGAATTAAAAACAGTGAACGAAGCGCCGGATCAATACACCGCTACCTGCGTGGTTACGTTTAACGATACTTCCGGCAATTCCTGGACTTCCAATTTGAGCATTAAAATTCAAGCTCCTGCTCTGGCCTGCGGAGCGCTTTCGATTGATGATGCCGACCAGGGCAATGGAGATTTAAAATTCGACGCCGGCGAAACCGTTGAATTTTTGATCGAAGCCATTAATCAGGGCCATGCCGATGCACCCAATTGCCAGGCCAGTCTGAGCAGTCTCTCCTCTTACGCTACAGTATTAAATGACCAGGATGATCTCGCCAGCCTGGCTAAAAACGACACCGTTCTGGCCCAATTCACTTTACAATCCGATGAAAATACGCCGCTGGGCGCTTCGGCTTATTTTGAATTCACTTTGACATCCGGTAGTTACAGCGCGGTTGATACGTACGAGGTGGTTATTGGCGATGTGCCGGTTTACACCATGAACAACCAGACGGCTACGGTTAGTAACGCTATTTTCTACGATAGCGGTGGGGAAGAAAATGATTATCAACCCCGTGAAAGATTAACCATGACTTTTAAAGCACAAGAAGGTTACGACGGACTAAAAGTACTGTTCACAGCGTTTGACGTGGGCAGCGGCGACGAATTGCACGCCTATGACGGTTCTTCTACTGACGCGCTGGAATTTGCCGGCAGCCCTTTTAGCGGAACGACCCTGCCACCTGAACTAAAAAGTACCAACAGTGAAGGCGCCATTACTTTTTATTTTTCTTCACATCTACTATTTAACGCCGCAGGCTGGCGCGCCGAAATCAGCCCAACCACCATTTCTCAAATGCAGACTGACAACACGGAGCAATTGCCAGAGTTCTTCACGGTTCATCCAAACTTTCCTAATCCGTTTAACCCAACCACCGCCATTCAGCTTGATCTGCCAAAAACAGCAAACGTTCGGGTTATGATTTATTCAACCAACGGCCAACTATTAAGAGAGTTGTTTAATGGAACTTTACAGGCAGGTAGTCATTGTTTGGTGTGGGATGGTAAGAACGAAAGGGCCCAGCAACTGGCCAGCGGCCTTTACTTTTTAGTTGTGCACAAAGGAGAACAAACCATTGTTAAAAAGATGATGATGCTCAAATAAAATCGATTGAATCAATAGAAATTTTCTTTAAAAGCAAAGCCCCGGCCTTCCGGGGCTTTTTGCGTAATTTGAAAAAATTAAAATGAGAATGCTTAATCATTCCTTTAGGGGCAAAATATTAGTCCGGAAAAGAGTCATTAAATTATTGCTGCAATTATCCTATACATAATGCAACTAAGGCAGCATAGCCGCAACCAAAAATCCAATATCATAGAAGTTTAATGAGGTTAAAAATTTTGGCACGCTAAAGCGTGTCATCTTTTGAAGGAAGAAGGACGAATATATAAAAG
>JAGHBR010000041.1 GCA_021160885.1 Caldisericaceae bacterium | reverse complement strand
TTTAGGAGGGGAACCTGCGCCTTACGATATGGTAAAAATGTTACGTAACCAGGCTTTTCAGAAGGAAAATAAATGATGTCTGAAAGAAAATAGGTGTAAGGGTGTAAGAGTTTAAGAGTTAAGAGTTCGAAAGTTTAAAGTTAATTTTGTCCATCAAGCAATCTTAATTACCCTTCAACCCTTATACTCTTATATTCTTATACTCTTATACCCTTAACCCATACAAAGAAAATGAGGAAAAATCATGAAATACAGTCAATTCAACCGAAACGTGCTGGCCAACGCCTTTAACTTTTACGCACGTGCTCTAACCTATCCGTACGATGAGCTGACACACGAACTGCAACACCTGTTTCGTGGAATGGAAAAGAATATCGAAAATGCATTTGACAATACGGTAGCTTCGCGCATTCTGGAAATCATCAATCACTACCAGGGCGAAGAAATGAAAGCCCTGCAGGCCGAGTACACGCGTCTTTTTACGCCACGCAAAAATATTCCGCCACTCATTTCTTTGCAGTTGGCCGATTGGACGGATGAACACGATCTCTCAGAATTAGAAGATCGCCTTTTTGATGTGGGCGTTTCTCAATACAGTGGCGAGCATCCCGATTTTATGACCCATGTGTTGGAATATTTTGCCTCCATTCTGGATTATGAAGACGAAAACTGGATTTTGGACTTTTACCAGAAATTTCTTAAACAGCCGATTCCAAAACTGTGTACCATCATTTACAAAACCACGACTTTGAATTTTTACAAGGAAATCGCCAAAGGCCTGCACGATTTGATTCAATTAATGGCCGAAGCTCTTGAGGCGCCGGATATTGATTCCATTGATTTAGAGTAAACATGGCAATTCGTGTAGAAGACAACGATATTTTTTTAGCGGTTCGAGATCTGGTGCATGTGCCGCCAGATCAACCCTTTATTTCTTCCTTTCCTTTACCACAACGCGGCTTATTAGGTCAAAAAGCGCACAAGCATGTGCAGCAATCCAAACAGCAACATTTTGGCCTGTTTCACAAAGAAGTGGCCGTGAACCAGACGTACCCTTTTCAGGAATTTACTTTCCATTTGCAGGGGCGCATCGACGGGGTGTACCAGCTGCCCGATCGTCTTGAAATCGAAGAAATAAAATCAGTGATTTTGCGACCGGCAGAATTCAAACGATTAAAAATTGAACGATACCCGCACTTTAGCGAACAATTACTTTTTTACGGCTATCTGTTACAGGATCAATTTCAGGGCATCGAAATTCAAACCTATTTGATTTTGATCAACTTAATCAACAACCAACAGCGCAAATTTCCCATTGCCTACCGACGCCAGGCCGTGGAACGATTGCTTTTACAACGATTTGCAGAAATCCGGCAACGGATTCTGGAAGAACGCGCTGAGTTGGCCAGGCGTCGCGCTTTAATTGAAAAGATTCAATTCGTTTTGCCGGAAGAGCGCCCTCAACAACAAGAAATGATGCAAGCCGTGGAGCAGGCGCTGAAAGAGGGCAGCCACTTAATGGCCTCGGCCCCGACAGGTACGGGTAAAACCGCTGCCGCCCTTTTTCCGGCCATTCGCTTTGCTTACCTGAACAATAAAAAAGTCTTTTTTACAACTTCCAAAACTACTCAGCAACGCATCGCGGTAGAAACTGTTTTGCCTTTAATCGCTCAGGGCCTTCCGCTAAAAACCATGGTCATTACGGCTTCCCAAAAAATGTGCCTGAACGATGTTTACTTTTGTCATGAGGCGTTTTGCCCCTACATTAAACAATACAAAGAACGTTTATTAAGCAGCAATCTGTTGCCGGAACTTCTGCAAAATGATTTTTTAGATTCGGCCCTGATTTCATCTCAGGCTGCGGTTCACCAATTATGCCCTTTTGAAGTTAGCATGGATTTACTGCCTCATGTGGATTTGTTAATCGGCGATTACAATTACGTTTTTGATCCGGCTGCCCAACTGCGTCGCCTGTTTTTAAACAAAGATTTTTCGGACTGGATTTTAATCATCGATGAAGCCCACAATTTGTATGAGCGGGGCATGGCTTATCTTTCGCCTCAGGTGGAACGCCTGCGCTTAATCGAAATGGCGAACTTTACCAGCCAGCAAAAAGCCAAAGTGTACCGCGAATTGCACGCAGCCCTGCAAATGTTCAAATCAATGCTTGATCAACTGCAAGAGGAAGGCGAAATACATCATGAAAACAGACAGCATTTTTTGACCCAACTCGATTTAACCAACTGGGACGAAGCCTTTCACCAATTTGAAGCTACCTTCATCCGCTATTTGATTTACAAAATTCGTACAAAGAAATTAATCATTGACGATCCACTGGAAAACCTGTATTACCAGCTGCGACGCTTCGTTCGCGTGGCACATTTTGAAGACCGTGCCTTTGTCACCTATTTTGACGCCTATGATCAGGGCGTTTTACACATCCTGTGTTGCGATCCGGCGCATTATTTAGGTCAGACTATCGATCGTTTTCACAGCGTTATTGCCATGTCGGCGACTTTAGATCCCATGGAGTTTTACCGCACCATTCTGGGCTTTTCGGCAGAACGCACGCGCTTTTTACAGCTTGATTCCCCTTTTCCGCTGGAGAATCGCAGGCTGATCATTGTGCCTGGTATTTCAACACGCTACAAGGACAGGCTTAAAAATGCTCCCAAAATTGCTGAAATTATCACCAGAGTTACGGCAATCCAGCCGGGCAACTACCTGGTCTTTTTCCCCAGCTTTGATTTTTTGCAAACTGTTAATATTTTTTTGAATCGCCTCAACAGTGAAAAAATCATTCAAAAACCGGGCATGAAGGCTACCGAACGGGATGAAGTTTTAAACCGCTTGCGTCATGAAAAACAGCCCCACCTGTTGCTGGCCGTGATGGGCGGTATTTTCAGCGAAGGTGTTGATTTTACCGGCGACATGGCCATTGGCGTGATTGTGGTGAGTCCTGCCCTGCCGCAGGTTAGTTTTGAGCGCGAACTTCTTCGCCACTATTACCAGGAGACTTACCAGATGGGGGAAGAGTACGCCTACATTTACCCGGGCATGAACAAGGTGATTCAGGCCGTGGGCCGCTTAATTCGCACGGCGACAGACAAAGGCATTGTACTGCTGATTGGCGACCGCTTTGCCGATGAGCGCTTTAATCTTTTGCTGCCGGAATACTGGTTCCGTAAAAAGGATGACGTGATCATTACCATGGATTATGAACGAGAGGTTCGCAAATTCTGGCAAATGCTTAACGTAAGTTAAGAC
>JAGHBR010000415.1 GCA_021160885.1 Caldisericaceae bacterium | reverse complement strand
ACTTTAAACATATATGCCCCGGTGGAAGTACCAACATACTTCAGCACCGGTTTCTCTTCCAGCCCTTCAGCTGCACGAATAGTTAAATCCTTGTCCAGCTCAATCTGTTCAGAAGAAAGATACATTCCACCACTGGTGGTAAGTTCGATAATGTCACCGGGAGCGGCCGCATCGATGGCTGCTTTAAGTACGTCTGTTCCGGCATCAACCTGGTGTACGGTTTGAGCCATGCCTGCTGTTATGACTAACATACTGGCAATGACCAGACTGAACAAAAAACGTAAGTGTTCGTTCATGGAGTCCTCCTGTAATTTGGTTAAATGGATTTTATTAATTTAAAAAATTTTCACGCAAAGGTGAGAACGTGTCGATCAAAACACCTTCTTCGAGGCAAACGGCTCCATGTTCTATATTCGCTGGAATAACAAAGGCATCACCAGCCTGCAAAACTTCTTTCTTACCATCTACTTCCACCTCAAATTTGCCGGAGATTATATAGGAAACCTGCTCATGTGGATGCGTATGTTTATACCCAATCGCTCCTTTTTTAAAATGAACTTTAACCAGCATTAAATTGGGTTGATAGCCCATAATTTTGCGGGTCATGCCTTCTCCGGCCGGTTCCCAGCTAATTTCAACATCTTTAATATGATATTTTTCACTCATTTTCTGTTACTCCTGCTTGAATACGATGAATTTTTCCACCCAAAAAGTAAATACAAAAAATTCCTAATGGCACCAGAGCGGCACCTAACATAAAAAACGGAATGTAAGAGGTTTTGGTGATCAATGGTACCAGGTAGGTGGTAATAATCACACCAATGGCAGCCGTGGTCCCGCCCATACCGGCCACAGTACCGACGTTTTTACCAATGTAAAAATCACTGGGTAAAGTCTGGATATTGCCGATAGCAACCTGAAAGCCAAACAGAATTACCGCAATTAGCAACACGGCAATAATTGGTGTTGAAGCATAAGCGGTAAGTAATAGTGCAGGAAGCATAACTATAGCACCAAACAAAATAGACCATTTGCGTGCCTGGTCTACTGTTTTGCCCTTTCTCATTAACCAGCCGGCAACCCAGCCACCGGCCAGCGCGCCAACCGCAGCTCCTACATAAGGTACCCAGGCCGAAAGACCGATCTGTTTGATATCAAAACCAAAGCGGTCGTGCAAATAAATTGGCAACCAGTAAACAAACAACCACCAAATGGGATCAAGAAAAAATCGTGAAGCAAGCACGGCCCATGTTTCCTTGATGGACAATAGTTTTTTAACACTTAAAATAATACCGTCTTCTTCACCTTTTCCATCAATTTTTTGACCTTCAAGGATGTATTGCCTCTCTTCTTCTGTAAGCCAGGGATGGGTTTTGGGGAGCGCCCGGTTAATAAATAACCAGGGAATAATCCACAATAGCCCCAATCCACCTAATACTACAAAAGTAGCACGCCAACCAATCAGTAAATAAAGGAAGGCAATGAGCGGTGGCGAAATAATTGAACCAATGGAAGCACCAGAATTAAAAATTCCTTGTGCAAAGGCACGTTCTTTAATTGGAAACCATTCGGCATTGGATTTAGTTGCCCCTGGCCAGTTTCCTGCCTCGCCCAGTCCTAACATAAAACGAAAAAAACTGAAACTGGTTACACTATGGGCAATGGCATGCCCTATGGCCGAAAATGACCAGACTAAAATAGAAATAACAAATCCAAGCCGCGTTCCAACCCAGTCGTACAGTCGCCCGGACAGGCTTTGACTGATGGCATAGGCAATGGTAAAGGTAATGGCGATTTTGGAATAATCTAATTTACTCAACCCTAAATCAGCACTAATATTGGGCCACATAATAGCCAGCGCGCTTCGGTCAATGTAATTGATTACCGTGGCTAAAGCTACCAGGGCGATAATCCACCAGCGTAATCCTTTTAATTTTGCCATGATCCGTCCTATTTCTTTAATTTCACAACTTTGTAATTTCCTTTCCAGCGAAAGGTCTGATTGTCAAAAGTCAACTGATGCTCCTGTGTTTCACTGGCCGGTCCGTTGTTTACCATTATCTGCCAACGTAAACCGTCTTTTCGGCTGACTTCAATCACCGAACCTTCATCATTATGACCAATAATCTTGACTTCTTTGAAAGCCGGTCTTGCGTTGAAAGACTTTTCCTGCGCTTCATTAAAATAACCATGTGGTTCGATCACTGAAGCAAACAGGCAGTCATCTCTTTGTACACGCAAAATCATTCCTGGCTCAGCCATCAAGTTAAAATTGGGATCATGCGCGCCTATGCGCACAAAGTAAACTTTAGCATCAGGTTGACTGGACGTTGAAAAGGAATAGTAACGCTGGCCACTAACCCAGGTGAATTGAAATGGATCGTTGCCTTGTGCCTCTGCCTGATTCCACAGGTGTTGATAACCAAAATCCACACCCAGCGGGAATTGCACACTGTCATGAGCAGTTAACTTCCAGTTACTGGTTACAAACTGACCATCAAAGTGCAGTACATAGTCGTAGGTGTGTTTTACTTTTGAACGCAGGCGATACAAGTCTACAACAAAGGGGTATTCAATTTGTGGATCATCAATCAGAAACATAGTGCGCTGCATGTGAACCCCGGGATAGTGATTATCTGAAATGGCGCTCATTACCTGAATTTGTGGATTAGAAGCATCGAAAAAGTGTCGTTTGGCAAACACCTTATCAGCCTCTTTGCGATTGGCCCGATTTTGCGAAACCTGATCGACGACCACCGTATTGTGGGCCACAGTTTGTTTGGCATAGGTATTATTTTCAGGTAAGTACCTTCCCCCAAACTTGGGTTCCATATTTATCCAGCGGGCAAAACCGTAATCCGGCACAACAGATCGTCCCTGATTGTAAAAGATGAAATGGAGTTTGTCAAAATGACCATGCCCTTTGCCATGCACACCATATTTCATCAACAACATGGTCTGGTCATTAACGGAACCAGTTCGCAAAATTCCCAGCCCACCCTGCTTACCATCATAACCATCTGAAAATTCAATGCTTTTCCAGCGGGGGATCTCAACCTTTTGTCCATCGCCATAAGCTCTGGCCAACTCAAGCCCGCAAATATTGAGAATCACTTTGCCCTGTAATTTTTTTACACCTAATAAAGCGGGGTCCTTTCCATAGCGATAATATGCGATGTCATTAGCAATCACTACACCTGGCGCCTGAACATTCATCGTACGAGAGGCATCATTAATCGGCGGAAAAACGCCATCTGGAAAAGTAGTTTGAATGGCGGAATAGTAGGCTTTTTTCAGAATGCTATCCCGATAAGCAAAAATCTTTAAATCGGGGCGGTTACGTTCTAAAGCCTCAGCGAAAAGAAAAAATGGGCGCAAAGCGTAGCGGATATAGTACGGTCCTTCCATGTAATAGCCATTAGGAGAAAAAAGAAGATCCAACTGTTTTAAAAAACCTCCTTTACCATCCTTCTCCGTTCCATACAGAGCCTTTTGCACCATTTCTTCATCATCCAACACCAGCCCAAGCATCCCTACGGCAGTAACTGACCACGTACCATGATTGTGAATGCGGTTAAATTCATGGGGATGTTCATCCGAAAGCCAACGTGCCATGGGACGAAAAATATTCGTTTCGAATAATTGTCTGTCCTCTGGCTGTAGCCAGTCGTAAATGCAATCATAAGCCTGCGAAGTGTACACCAGCCAGACCGTTTCGTTGAGCGATTGATGGAAAAGTCTTCCCGGAGCTTGATTGTGAGCAAGTGGATGAGGACCTAAGGTAGGATAAAGATCGGCATATTTCAGTAACATTTTTTTGATGAACTGAGCGTATTTTTCATCGCCTGTAATCTGGTAAAGGAGACCTGCCGCCCGCATTTCCCGGTAATTTTGTTTGTGGCGTTCATGTTCGTACCCACCGGCTTCACCTGGAGGAGGCACATCAATAGGCTTTTGTAAAGCCTGGTCCACCATTTTTTTAGTTTGTTCAAATGATTGCTTTAAAAGCGGTAATTGATTCAAATTTTGTTTTATTTGAACTGCCTCTTGATGCATGATGAAAGTGCAGGGATGCTCTTTAGCCATCCCTACACTCACCAAAATGAACAAGATTAAAGGTAAAATTCCCCTTAAAAATTTCATAGCATGTGCTCCTATTTACGGCATGTACAGGCCACCGTTCACTTCCAGTGATTGTCCGGTGATATAATCCGACAATTCAGAAGCTAAGAAAAGGACTGCGCGAGCAATATCTAAAGGCTCTCCCACCCGGCCCAACGGAATCATTTTTGGCATTTTTTCGTGCACTTCTTTTGGTGTAAACGTATTGTGAAAGGCTGTGGAGCCAATAAACCCGGGCGATACACAATTAACATTCACTTTAAATGGGGCCAATTCTTTGGCCAAAGATTTTGTAAATGTCCAGATTGCGCCTTTGGCTGCGGCATAAGCGGCTGCTCCTGGCCCACCGCCATCATGTGCTGCCTGAGATGAAAGATTAATCACCTTGCCTGAGTTTTGCTTTTTGAAATAGGGAATCACCAGATGAGACATGAGAAATGCGCTTTTCATATTTACATTTACAACTGTTTGAAAGTGGTTTTCATCAAATTCGGCTACCGGTACCCGCCCAATTAAACCGCCGGCATTGTTAACCAGAATATCAATCGTATCGCCCATTTCAAGAGCCGCATCGATTAGTTTTTGAGCTTCTTCTTTTTTGGTTACGTCGGCTACTACTGCTTTAACCTTTGAACCCGTTTCTTTTGCAATTTCATCTGCTACCTGTTGCAAACGTTCGAGTTCCCGATGATTGTTAATCACTACATTGGCACCACAGGATGCTAAGATCCGGGCAATTTCTCGCCCAATTCCCTGAATGCTTCCGGTAACAATCGCAGTTTTATTGTTCATTTTGATTTCCATAACAATCTCCTCCTTTTGTATTATGTATTACAAATTTTTTATACAAAAAAATCAGGTCATTTTAGCAATAATTTCTTTTGAATGCTCCTCAGCTATGCGTAAATGTTCGCGCATATACTCGAATGCTTTGGTTTCATTTTGGTCACGAATGCTTTCAAAAATTTTCTGATGATATTCCTGAGCAGCACTTTTTGCTTTATTAATTTGAGCATAGACCAGTGTTCGGATTTTAGGCATGAGTTGAAAGATAGGATCAACAATAATAGGAATAATCGGATTATTAGTCGCTTTGGCGATGATTAAATGAAATTCGCGATCAAGCTCGCCTTCCTGCCGGAAATTAACATGGTCAACATTCCGAAATTTTTCTATATTTTCTCTGAGGGCCTGTACATCTTCGTCTGATCGATTGCGGGCTGCCAGGCGACAAATTTCAGGTTCCAGCATTTTACGTACTTCCATTAAATGCAAGATGTAATTTTTGTCAAAGTTCATTTCCAGGTAAAGGCGCATGGGCTTAATAATATTTTGCGGCGAATAATCTTCAATATAAATGCCACTGCCTTTTTTAACAGAAATTAAGCCTTTAGCACTTAGCATTTGTAGTGCTTCGCGCAATGCCGTACGACTCACGCCAAACATTTTACACAATTCGTGTTCGGTGGGCAGTTTTTCACCGGGCAAAAATTTTTTCTTCAGAATGGCGTCTTCAATGCGGTTTTGAATCTCTTCGCTCAAAGTCGAAGCCTTTTTTATTACCTTAAATTCGTACGACATTAGCACCTCATATTTATAATATGTATGACAAATCTAAGTTTAATAATTTGAATTCGATTTGTCAAATTTTTTATAAACTAAACTGAGCGATTTTTTTAGGAAAAAAGAACCTTTTGGATATTTAAGTTATTGTT
>JAGHBR010000081.1 GCA_021160885.1 Caldisericaceae bacterium | reverse complement strand
GGTCTATTTTCTCGAATTCGGCCAACAAAACTTCGATTTCATGCAGATCATGATGGACTACTGGATGGCCAGCGCAAGACAGAATGCAGTTCAAAACTTCAGCCTTTTAGCTCTCTACCAGGAATATCAGCAAGTCATTAGCCAGATTTTACAGGAAGGGATTAAACAAAATATTTTTCGAACACACAACACCTGTCACTACGCTCAAATACTAATCGCCTTACTGGACGGATTGTTTTTGCAAATCTTTTTAGATCCAAAAGCCTTTGATTTAAAGGCAATGGCCGATGATATTTGCGAAATGTTTTTAGCCAGCCTGAAGTTAAACAAGGAGAATCAATAAAATGCGTAACATTTCAATACTTCTACTTATTCTTGTAATTGCCAGTAACTTACTGGCTGATGAGAAAGCACGTGAAATCGTTAAAAAAGCCAATGATAAATTTCGAGGTAAGAGTTCGTATTCTGAAGCAAGGCTAACCGTTATCAAACCTAATTGGACCCGTTCTTTGACTATGAAAATCTGGGCATTGGAACCGGACTACGCATTGATTTTAATTACTAAACCGGCGTGCGATAAAGGGACCGTAACACTAAAACGCAAACGCGAGGTCTGGAACTGGATTCCGACAATTCGGCGGCTGATCAAAATCCCCCCATCCATGATGATGCAATCCTGGATGGGCTCGGACTTCACCAACGACGACCTGGTCAGAGAATCATCGATGGTTGATGATTATTTCCACAAAATCATTGGTCAGGAAAATATCAACGGCTATGACTGTTTTGTGATTGAATCCGATCCTAAACCAGATGCAGGCGTAGTCTGGGGAAAAATTATTTCATGGATTTCTAAAAAAGATTTCCTCTTTTTAAAATCCGAATATTACGACGAAGACGTGCAGTTGGTTAAAACCATGTTTGCCAGCAAAATCAAAAAAATGGATGATCGCGTGATCCCAACTCATTTAGAATTGGTGCCTGCCAACAAACCAGGACAAAAGACCATTCTGGAATACATTAAAATAGATTTCAACATTAACATCAATCCGTCTTTCTTCTCGCAGCAGAACATGAAGCGGGTTAGATAATAGTAAACTGGTTTAATAGTTGAATAGTTTAATGGTTGAATAGATCAATGGATGAATGGCTGACTTTAAGCAACAGTTACTTGTGACTCGACACTTTTTACGTGTCACATGTCACTTGTTACTCGTTACTTGTTAACCTTGCAACAAAATCATTGGTTGAAATCAATCTGCGCCTTTGTGCGGAATCTGCGTGAAATTAATTCGCTGAATTTTGGTTTGTTCTGGTGGCTAAAAAGAAAGGAAAAAAATGTACCTCAATCTCAGCTGGCGGAATATCTGGCGAAATAAAAAGCGAACCTTAATAGCCCTTGCTTCGGTATTTTTTGCCGTGATTACCGCCGTTAATATGCGTTCCATGCAGCTTGGTTCTTACGCTTACATGATTCACTCCACCGCGCGTTTTTACAATGGTTATTTGCAAATTCAGAACAAACAATACTGGGAAAAGCGTTCGCTGGAAAATTCCATTTTACAGGACAGTCTGGATTTTTCCCGCCTGAAACAGGTACATCACGTGCTCGGTCTGGCGCCTCGCCTGGAAGCGTTTACTTTGTTGTCATTTGGCAACACCACACGCGTCGGGCAAATCATTGGTATCGAGCCCGAGCAGGAGAATAAGGTTACCAATCTAAAAACCCGTTTGATTGCAGGGGAATATTTAAGGCAGGATGATTACGCTGCTCTGGTCAGCAAAGGCTTGGCTCAAATGTTAGGTCTCTCTTTAGGTGATAGCCTGGTGCTCTATGGTCAGGCCTACCATGGTCAAATTGCCGCTTCTCTTCTGCCGGTTAAAGGCATCATTGAATATCCCATTCGTGAATTGAACAATAGCATGGTCTACATTCCCCTGCAGGCAGCTCAGGACATTTTCTTAATGCCCGGCCGCCTCACATCTGTAGCGATCATGATCGATGAAAACCGCCATTTAAAGGATGTTAAAGAGAAAGTTGCCCGGTTGATCCCGCCACATTATCGGGTTATTGACTGGCCCACCATGTTGCCAGAACTGCACCAAAGCATTCAGTTCGACAATATTTCCGGCATGCTGATGCTGGCCATTCTTTACGTGGTTATTGCCTTTGGGGTGTTTGGCACGATTGTCATGATGATCAGTGAGCGGGTACGTGAATTTGGCATTTTAATCGCAGTCGGGATGAAAAAAACCCGGCTTTTAATCGTTACTTTTGGGGAAATTGTTTTCATCTCGTTGATTGGCGCCTTAACGGGCATTTTAGGGGCTTTGCCGATCGTGTATTACTTTGCCAGCCATCCGATCCGCTTTACCGGCGAAGCAGCCCGCAGTTTTGACGCACTGGGCATTGAACCGGTATTTAATTTTAGTACCGATCCAACGATTTTTCTCAATCAGGCGCTGGTCGTTTTCTTGATCGCCTTGGCTACTTTCGCCTACCCCATTTTTTTCATTAAAAAGCTTGAACCAGACAAAGCGCTCAGGTCCTGAAAGGAGGATGAGATGATTTTAGCCCTGGCCTGGAAAAATATCTGGCGTAATAAAACTCGCAGCTTAATCGTTATTTTAGCCATTGCCTTTGGTTTGTGGGGAGGACTGCTCTCCGGCGGCTTAATGGTAGCCATGGGAAATTCCATGGTTAATTCGGCCATCGATCGGGATCTGGGACACATTCAAATTCACCATCCCCGATACGATGAGAATAAAGATATCCGCCGCTTTGTTCCAAACACTCCTCTCGTTCTCCAGAAATTAAAAACAGTTGATGGTATATCGGACATTACAACACGCAGCCGCTTTTTAGGCATAGCTTCGTCGGCAACCTCATCCTTCCCGGTTCAAATAACGGGAATTTATCCTGATCAGGAAAAAAAAGTTACCCGGTTGTTTGAAAGAATTAAACAAGGTACTTATTTCAAATCCAAACGAAAAAATGCCATTTTAATTGGTGAAAAATTAGCGCATCGTTTGAATTTACGTTTGCATTCCAAACTTGTTCTTGGTTTTGAAGGCCTGCAGGGCGAACTGATTAATGTGGCCTGTCGCGTGGAAGGCATTTACAAAACCGAGTCTTCCCAATTTGATGAAATGAATGTCTATTTACCGGCTGAATTCCTGTTTAAATCATTAGCCTCCCAACCTGTTTTTCATGAAATAGCCATTCGGCTGAATGATGCCAGTCTTTTGCCATCTCAGACAGAACAAATCAAACGGTTATTTCCGGATTTAAAAGTGGAATCATGGAAGGAGCGCTCCCCGGAAACAGCCTTTATCGCTGACCTGATGATTCTTTACACCTATTTCTTCCTGGTATTCATTTTTTTTGCTGTTCTGTTTGGCATTACCAACACCATGCTCATGTCCGTTGTAGATCGCGTGCGTGAATTGGGCATGCTGATGGCCATTGGTATGAAAAAAAACCTGGTTTTTGGCATGATTCTGCTTGAATCGTTGTTGCTTTCTCTTACCGGTGGCCTGGTAGGGATTGTAATTGGCGGCCTGACTTTAAAATTAACCAACCACTCTGGTATTAATTTGTCCATTTTTAAGGCCAGTCTGGAATCCTTTGGCTCCAGCTCCATTCTTTACCCAACTTTGCCAACGGAAATGTACCTGATGTTGACATTCTTAATCGTGTTAATAGCCAACCTGGCTGCCATAATGCCGGCGATTAAAGCCATACGCCTGGAACCGGCCAGAGCCATTCGTACCGTGTAAAAAGAAATGAAAGATGAAAATCATTGTACAACTTTGTCAATTTCAAGAGGATTCAAGGTGGCTTAACATTTTAACCTTTGATGAACAAAGATTTAAATTCAAGGAGATATTCGATGGCGCTCATTAAAGTAGAAAATCTGACAAAAATTTACAATACGACCGCAGTGCCTGTAAAGGCCTTGAACAATGTTTCAGTGGAATTTGAAAAAGGTGAATTCACGGCCATCGTCGGGCCGTCGGGATCCGGTAAAACTACCTTTTTGAACATGATTGGCGGTCTTGACAAGCCCAGTGAAGGCCAGATTATTGTAGATGGCGTTAAGCTGGCCGACCTTAAAGGGAGTAAACTGGTAGAATACCGCCTGCACCATATTGGTTTTGTTTTTCAGGCCTACAATTTAATTCCCGTTTTTTCCGCGCTGGAGAATGTGGAATTCATCATGCTCCTGCAGGGCGTTCCCAAAAAGGAACGACAACAAAGAGCACGTGAGCTGCTCGAGGCCGTGGGCCTGGGTGACCGTTTGAACAACCGGCCCGGTCAGCTTTCAGGCGGGCAACAGCAACGCGTGGCCGTAGCTCGTGCCCTGGCTTCACGCCCTGAATTTGTTTTGGCCGATGAACCCACAGCCAACCTGGATTCCAAATCGGCTGACGATCTGTTAGATTTAATGGAAAACTTAAATCAAAAGTACAACATGACCTTTATTTTTTCCACGCACGATGCCCGCGTCATCAAAAGAGCACGCCGCGTGGTTACACTGCGGGATGGCGCCGTAGTCAATGATCAAACCAGCAATTAATGAGCGAACAGGTAAATCAATGGACTGGTCGGTAAAAAAAACAATACGTCGTCTACTCCTTGCTTCATTAGGTTTAGTAATCTTAAGCAAATCTTCCTTGGCGATTGACCTGAGCTTTTCAGGCTATTTGAAATATCTTTATTCCAATGCCAAGTTTCCTTTTTCAAAAACTCGTTTTAATGATCATCTGTTGCACGGTCGTTTAAATAGTAAACTTTACCTTAATTCAAATTTAACTCTAACCATGGAAACACGCTGGCGTACGCTTTACGGCCAGTCCATCCGAAATTTTCCAGATTTAAAGGATCAAATGATTCACCACTACCCCTTAACCGATTTAGGTTGGAAATTGATCAACAACAAAACCACTTTCAGCTACCTGGAAGTGGATCGCTTGAACCTGGATTACATGGACGAAAAATGGCAGTTAACCGTAGGTCGGCAACGTATCCCCTGGGGCACCAGTTTAGTGTGGAATATTATTGACCTTTTCAACCCACTGTCGATTCTCGATTTTGATTATGAAGAACACCCGGGCTCTGATGCCATTCGCTGGCAATATTTTACAGGTACACTGTCACGAATTGAATTGGCCTACCAACCGGCTAAATCGCCGGATAAACAGACCGCCGCCTTCATGTGGGCCACGCACAGTGGGGAATATGACATCTACTTTTTGCTTGGTAGCCAGAACAAGCGTAAAACCCTGGGACTGGCCTGGGCAGGCTACATCAAAGACGCTGGCTTTAGAGGTGAAATGCGCTGGAGTCAGCCCCTTTACAAAAGCGGCTACCTTCCTCCCCCCCTTCCTTTTTTGCCTTCTTTAACGGACAAGCGAAAAAATGACTTTCAACTGGTAATATCAGGCGACTACTCTTTTCCCAACACATTTTACATGCACACCGAAATCTTGTACAATCGCAACGGCCTGATAAAAAATGCCGGGCTTTATCAATCACAGTTGCAACAGCTGAACATGCTCAGCGTGGCGCGTTATTCCATTTTCCAGGAATTTGCCTATGATTTGCATCCTTTGGTACGGGCCAATGTTTTTACACTGCTAAATCCTGACGACCACTCCTGGCTGCTGGCGCCATCTGTTTCATGGTCTGTTTTAACTAATGTGGATTTGTATTTGATAGGCTTTTATTCTAAAGGAAATTCAAATTCGGAATTTGGCGCTATTGGTAAGGCATTTTATTTGCGTTTCAAGTATTCTTTTTAACTGAATATCCATCTTTTGATTTGTATTTCATTTCCAGAAGAGTAAAAAGTCTTTTGTTGGATAAAAATTTTTAAATTCCCATTCATATAGGTTTTGTTTTCCAATTTTCTTTTTTAATTGCGGGATAATTGAAAATTGCACATTCTTAAAATTTGAGCCCACCACTAATTGAAAATGAGCTTCTTTTAAAGGATTTTCCCACTGACGTGTACTAGTTAAAATATAACGTACACTTTTACCTTGTATTTTCTGGCCATAGCGAACAATAACAAATGTTGAATCACTCGCTTTAATGCGCAGAGGGATAAACACGCCCCAGTTTATTTTTTTTTGAAGATAGCAATTAATTTTATCAAATGAATCATTGAAAACCTCTACTTTGCTGATATTTGAATCTGGCAAAGGATACCAGAGTCTACCGCAATACTCATTTTGGGATTGATTAACAAAAAAATAAATTCCCTGAACTTTAAAACTATCAGATTCAAGGTAAAAGTTTAAATCTTCTTTGAAAAAATCCACAATCTGAGCATTTATAGGCAGCCAAACACAAAGATTTATAAAAATGGTAATTAAATAAGTTTTCATCAATTATCTTAATAAAATAGTTGAACCATTTTTAAGAATATTACCATTAACAATTAATCGATAAAAATATTTTCCGGAAGGTTGCATTATTCCTCTGGAATTCCTGCCATCCCAATATATATTTTTTTCTCCTTTTAAATTTAACACATGTAATAATTCTCCATTTAAATTGAAAATCTCAATTTTCGCATTATTCAAATTTTTGTTACGGGGGGCATCAATCATGAAGGATGTGCCGGAATTAAACGGATTTGGATAATTATAAATATTAATGGTATTTGGTATTTTGGCATGTTGATCCTCTAAACTTGTGTAAGTATAAAAATGAATATCATGTTCAACCGTTGTGTCTGGAACTAAATTTAAAAATAGAGTATCAATTGGATAAGAATAATAATTTATACTGCTATCAGTCCTCATTAGGATATAGGTTATTAT
>JAGHBR010000485.1 GCA_021160885.1 Caldisericaceae bacterium | reverse complement strand
TTGATCGGATATTTAAAAATTTTTAAGGAAGATTGGAAGAAGAATTTTTTTAAAGATAGAGAATAAGAAAGGATGCGTACGTCCAAAATGTAAAAAGAATTAATTTTTATTTGACTTTTAACATAACAGTTGAATGGTTGAATGGTTAAATAGGAACTAATAAATCTGTGCAAATCTGTGTAAATCAGTGGCCGAGATAGTTGAATAGTAGTTAAGAGTATAAGGGTGTAAGGGTTTAAGAGGAAGTGGTTGGTTAACTGGTTGACTGGTTAGCTGGTTGAATAGTTGAATGGTTTAATGGTTAAATCGGAACTGATTGTAAAAAAATAAATCGGTGAATATCTGTGTAAATCAGTGGCTAAAAAAGGAAAGAAAATAAATGTCAGTGGATCAAACAACAGAATTTGAAGAATTCGATTCAACGCCATTTGATGAAGACGAGGTTTACGTTTTTCCCACATCATTTGGCCAGCGCCGCTTCTGGTTTCTGGATCAGTTCGAACCGGGTAGCCCTTACTACAATATTCCACTGGCCATTCGCGTGCGCGGTAATTTTAATGTGGAAATCTTTCGCAACGTCATCCATGAAATCGTTGACCGGCACGAAATTTTACGCACCACTTTCTGGGCACAGAACGGCGAGCCCATGCAGATCATTCATCCGGAAATGCGGCTGGACATTCCGCTGATTGACTTAAGCAGCCTTGCAGCAGACAAAAAAGAAACCGAAATTAAACGCCTGGCCACCGTAGAAGCCCGCACACCCTTTGATCTGGCCAGCGGTCCGCTGTTTCGTGTTAAAATTCTTAAAGCCGGAGAAAACGACCACGTGGTGTTAATTACCATGCACCACATCATCTCAGATGGCTGGTCCATTGGGGTGCTGGTTAAAGAAATTACTACCATTTACGCCGCTTTTAGCCAGGGATTGCCCAATCCCTTACCCGAACTGGAAATTCAATACGCGGATTTTGCCGAATGGCAACGGGAATATCTACAGGGCGAAATTTTAGAAGAACAACTCCATTTCTGGAAAGAACAATTAGGCGACAATCCGCCGCCTTTAGAATTACCCACCGACCGACCACGTCCACAAATTCAGACCAATGTCGGTTCTTCTGAACGCATTGTTTTTCCAGCAGAACTGACCAATCAATTGAATCAATATGCCCGGAAACAAGGCGGCACACTGTTCATGGTGCTTTCTGCCGCTTTAAAAACTTTACTGGCCCGTTACTCCGGCCAGACAGACATTAGCATTGGTACGCCCATTGCCAACCGTAACCGAGCTGAAATTGAACCTCTGATTGGTCTGTTCATCAATACTCTGGTTTTACGTAGCCATCTGGAAGACAATCCTACTTTTGACGAATTGTTTCAAAGAGAGAAAGAGATTACTCTAAAAGCCTATGAACACCAGGATTTACCATTTGAGTACCTGGTTGATGCCCTGCAACCCAGTCGTGACATGAGCTATCCGCCGCTCTTTCAGGTCATGCTTATTTTGCAAAACGCACCCATGAAAGGCACGCGCGTAGGCGACATTGCTTTTGAGCAAATTGATGTGGACATGGGGACATCTACGCACGACCTGACCTTTTCCATTACAGAGGGCAGCCGGGGTCTAATGGTTGATATCGAGTACAATACCGATCTATTTGACCGCAGCACCATTCAGCGTCTGGCGCGCCATTTTAAACAATTGTGTGCGGTCCTCATGGAAAACCCCGCACAACATGTGCTAAACGTAAATTTTCTGGCGCCTGATGAATTGCGGCTCATTTTAGTCGAGTGGAACGACACAGCCGCGCCTCGTGAACCCGACCTGTGCATCCATCATCTGTTTGAACGACGAGTGGCAGAAAACCCCCAAGCCCCTGCCGTTGTGGCCCCTGACCAGACTTTGACTTACGAACAGCTCAATCAGCGGGCCAACCAACTGGCGCGCTGGCTGCACAAACAGGGCGTACGTCCAGAAACAGTGGTTGGTGTGATGCTCGAACGCCAGGCCCATTTGCTGGTGGCAGTGTTAGGCGTGGTTAAATCCGGCGGTGCCTACCTGCCCCTCGATCCCTCCTACCCGGAAGAACGATTGAATTACATGTTAGAAGACGCTGGTGTAAACTTTTTGATTACACAAAAGAGTTTGCAGGATTTACTCCCTCATTTTAGTGGGCAGGTCTTTTTGATTGATGAACATTGGTCAGCCTGCGCCGAGCTGAATGACGACAACCCCGCTTTCCCGGTCCGTCCCGAAAATCTGGTGTACATGATTTACACTTCCGGTTCCACGGGTAAGGCCAAAGGAACCATGATTCAGCACAAATCGCTGGTCAATGCTTACCTGGCCTGGGAAACGGCCTACGAACTGCGCACGCGAGCGCGTTCCCATCTGCAAATGGCCAGTTTCTCGTTCGACGTCTTTTCCGGCGACTGGACCCGTGGTTTGTGCTCCGGGGGAAAACTGGTACTCACACCCAGAGAAATTCTCTTAGAAGCCGCTGAACTTTACGATCTGATGGTTCGCGAACAGGTCACCATTGCCGAGTTTGTACCAGCCGTGCTGCGTAATTTAATCCAGTACCTGGAAGAGACCAACCAGAAATTAGACTTCTTCCGGGATTTAATCGCTGGTTCGGACATCTGGTACGTGAATGAGTACAAAAAGTTTTTAAGTTTTACCGGACCTGAAACACGCTTAATAAATTCTTTTGGCCTGACCGAAGCCACCATTGACAGTACATTCTTTGAAAGTAAAGAACTCAATCTGCCTGGCGACCGCCTGGTGCCCATTGGCCGACCTTTCGAAAACATGACTATTTACATTTTAGACCAGTTTTTACAACCTGTACCCATTGGCGTGCGCGGCGAATTGTACGTGGGCGGCCTGGGCGTGGCCCGCGGCTACTTTAATCGGCCCGATTTAACCGCCGAACGCTTTTTACCCAATCCCTTCAGTAAACAACCGGGCGATCGCATGTACAAAACGGGCGACGTGGCCCGCTACCTGCCAGACGGCAACATTGAATTCTTGGGTCGCGCCGACGACCAGGTTAAAATCCGCGGCTTCCGTGTGGAATTGGGCGAAGTAGAAACCGCGCTCAGCGAACATCCTGATGTGCAAACTGCGGCCGTTGTTTTACGGGAAGACACTCCTGGCGACAAAAAGCTCATTGGCTACTTTGTGCCGGTAGAAGGGAAAAGTCCAACCAATAAAGAATTACGTCACTTTTTGTTAGACTGCTTACCAGATTACATGGTACCGGCCGGTTTTGTAGAACTGGAAAAAATGCCTTTAACTCCCAACGGCAAGGTTAACCGCCGAGCGTTGCCCCGCCCGGATCAGAAGCTGTTGCTGGAAACCATTGAAATGGAGTACGAAGCGCCCCGCACGCCAACAGAAGAAGTGCTGGCCGAAATTTACAGCCAGTTGCTCTCTGTGGAAAAAGTTGGCTCGAATCACAATTTCTTCGAATTGGGCGGACATTCGCTGCTGGCCACCCAACTGGTTTCACGCATTAAAGAACGGTTTGGCATCGAATTACCTTTGCGCCATGTTTTTGAAAAACCCACGGTCGGTGGACTGGCCATGGTCATTGATCAACAAAAACTGGCCAGCGAAGGCATTCAAATTCCGCCTATTGTACCGGTCAGCCGCGATCAGGAGTTGCCTCTTTCGTTTGCTCAGCAGCGTTTGTGGTTTCTGGCTCAATTGGAACCCGACAGCCCATTTTACAATTTGCCGGAAACTTACCGCATCATCGGGCCTCTTAAAGTAGATGTTTTACAACGCAGCCTGAACGAAGTCATCAAACGTCATGAAGCGCTACGCACCACCTTCCACAACCAGGATGGTGAACCATTACAGGTCATTCATGAACCGTTTGAAGTGCAAATTCCGGTTACCGATTTAACTCACCTGCCGCCGGACGAACGGGAAGCCGAGGTACAACGTCTGGTTAATGAACAGGCCTGGCGGTCCATTGCCATCGACCGTTTGCCGTTGTTTCATCTGGAACTGGTACGCACCGGCATTAATGAACACGTGGTCATTTTAATCATGCACCACATCATTGGCGACAACTGGTCAACCAATGTATTGTTGCGTGAAATGGCCATCATTTACGATGCCTTTAGCCGTGGCGATGAAAATCCTTTGCCTCCGTTACAAATTCAGTACGCCGATTTTGCCTACTGGCAGCGTAACTGGTTAAAAGGCGAGGTTTTAGACAAAGAGATTGAATTCTGGAAAAAACAATTAGAAGGCGCTCCGCCTGTTCTGGAGCTACCTACCGATCGACCGCGCCCGGCTGTACAGACCTTTAACGGTTCGTACAAAACCTTCCATCTCTCGCCCGAAGTTTCAAATGCCTTAAAAGACCTGGCTCACAAGACTGGAGCCACAGAATTCATGGTTTTGCTGGCTTTGTTCCAGACCATTTTACATCGTTATTCCGGGCAGGACGATATTGTCATTGGAACACCGATTGCCAACCGCAATCACCCGGAAATCGAAAATTTAATCGGGTTTTTTGTCAACACCCTGGCCATTCGCACACGTTTTGATGAGCGGCCTACTTTCCAGCAATTATTAAAACAGGTGCGCGAAACCGCGCTGGCCGCTTACGCTCATCAGGATTTACCTTTTGAAAAACTGGTCGATGCTTTGCAACCCGAACGTAATTTAAGTCACTCCCCTATTTTCCAGGTCATGTTCGCTTTGCAAACTTCCGGACGTTCCGAAATGCAGGCACCGCATTCTGAGTTGCAATTACAACCCATCGAAGCTCACAGTAAAACGGCTAAATTCGACATGACGCTGTTCATGTTAGAAGAAGCCGATCATTTTAGTGGCGCCCTGGAATTTAACACCGATCTGTTTGATGAAGAAACCATCGAACGTTTTATTAAACATCTGGTGAATCTGGCTGAAGGGCTGGTCAAACACCCGGATCAACCAGTTGATCAAATAGAATTCATCACAGAAGAAGAAAAACGCCTGTTGTTGGAAAGCTGGAATGGCAAACCAGCCGTACCGGTTTTAAATGGAACCGTAATCGACATGTTTGAGCAGCAGGTCGCTCAAAAAGGCTCACAGATCGCAGTGGAAATGAACGGCCAGACTTTAACCTACCAGGAATTAAACCGCAAGGCCAATCAATTGGCGCATTATTTGCTCAGACAGGGGCTTCAACCCGATCAGTTAATCGGCGTGGCTGTGGAACGTTCTCCGGAAATGATCATTGCCTTACTGGGCATCTTAAAAGCTGGCGGGGCTTACGTACCATTAGACGTTCATTACCCGCAGGAACGATTAAAGTTCATGATTGAAGATGCGGGCCTGCAACGGATCATCAGTACCGAGCAGACCGCCAGTCAACTACCAGAGCACCAGGTACCCGTGCTAAAAATTGACAGTGAATGGCTGGCCATCGAAACCGAAAGCGATGCCAATCCCAACCTGCCCATCGAAGGGCAAAATCTGTGTTACGTCATTTACACCTCCGGTTCAACAGGCCGACCTAAAGGCACGCTTATTCACCATCAGGGCCTGGCCAACTACCTGAACTGGGTAGTAAGCGCCTACCCGCTGGACAAAGGACAGGGATCGTTAATTCACTCCACTCTGGCTTTTGACGCTACCGTAACAGCCATTTACGCCCCATTGATTAGTGGTAAAACCGTTTTTCTGATTCCAGAACACACCGAAATCGACGCCCTGGGTCAGGCTTTGTTACAATACCGTGATTTCAGTTTAATTAAAATTACTCCTGCCCACCTGGAATTGCTCAGTCAGCAGATTAGTCCGCACCAGGCAGAAGGTTTAACACACGCCTTCATCATTGGCGGCGAAAATCTAACCGCCGATCAGATTGAATTCTGGCAAAAACATGCGCCAGATACGTTGCTCTTTAACGAGTACGGCCCCACTGAAACCGTGGTGGGATGCGTGGTTTTTGAAGCCCATGAGTGGCACGGTAGCGGTTCTGTTCCCATTGGCCGGGCTATCCCCAACACCAGAGTTTACGTGCTGGATCGCCATTTACAACCCGTTCCCATTGGCGTACCAGGTGAGCTGTACATCGGTGGAGCTGGTGTAGCCCGTGGTTACTTAAATCGCCCGGATTTAACTGCCGAACGATTCGTACCCGATCCCTTTTCTGAGGAAAAAGGAGCGCGATTGTACAGAACCGGTGATCTGGTTCGCTACCTGAAAAATGGCCAGATGGAATTCATCGGTCGAGTTGATTTTCAGGTCAAAATTCGTGGTTACCGCATCGAATTAGGTGAAATCGAAAATGTGCTGCAGGAGAATGAACAGGTGCAGGATGCCGTGGCGCTGGTGCGTCACGATTTTGCCAATGATCCACGTCTGGTCGCTTACATCATTCCCACCAACAAAGAGACTTTTGACGAACCGAGTTTGCGGGCCTTTTTAAAAGAACGTTTACCCGATTACATGGTGCCTGGCTGGTTTGTGGTGCTGGAAAGTTTTCCACTTACGCCCAACGGCAAAATCGACCGCAAAGCCCTTCCCAAACCTGATTACACGGCCAGCGAACAACAGGCTGAATTTGTAGCGCCACGCACCGCCGACGAAGAAATTTTAGCCGCCATCTGGCAGGAAATTTTACACTTACCACAGGTAGGGGTGCACAACAACTTTTTTGAATTAGGCGGCCATTCCCTGTTGGCCACCCAGCTGATGTCGCGCATTCGCGAATCCTTTGGCGTGGAACTGCCCTTAAAAGACCTGTTCGAAGCGCCGACTATTGCCGAATTGGCCCTGAAAATTGAACAGGCCCGCTTGCAAACGGCTGGTATTAAAATGCCGCCTTTAACCAGGCAACCCAGAGAAGGTCATTTACCGCTGTCTTTTGCCCAGCAACGTCTGTGGTTTTTAGATCAGCTTTCGCCGGACAGCCCCTTTTACAATATTCCGGCTGCCGTACGCATTAAAGGTCAGCTAAATGTTCAGGCTCTGGAGCAGGCCGTAAATGAGATCATCCGCAGGCACGAAGTTTTGCGCACCATTTTTGTGAACAACAATGGCCAGCCTGAACAAAAAATTTTAGACGAAGTCCAATTCGAACTCCCGGTCATTGATTTGCAAAACGCACCGAACCAGGATGAAGAAGTACGCCAGTTGCTCAACCAGGATGCCATGCAACCCTTTAAACTGGATCAGTGGCCGCTGTTCCGTTTGCAATTAGTTAAACTTTCGAGTCATGACCATATTTTCATGTTCACCATGCATCATATTATTTCGGATGGCTGGTCCACTGGCGTGTTCATGCGTGAAGTCGGCGCGCTTTACGAAGCCTTTAGCAAAGGATTACCCTCACCTTTACCCGAACTACCCATTCAGTACGCCGATTTTGCCGCCTGGCAACGAAGCTGGCTGAAAGACGAAGTTTTAGAGAAACAATTAGAATACTGGAAAAAGAAGATCGGGATCAATCCTCCACTGCTCAATTTACCTCTGGATCACCCGCGGCCTCCGGTTCAAACATTTCATGGAGATGCTGTAGCCGGACAACTAAGTAAAGAACTGTCCGACAATTTAAACCAACTGGCACAACGCTACTCCGTTACGCCATTTATGGTTTTGCTGGCTGCGTTTCAAACGTTGTTGCACCATTACGCCAATCAGGATGAGATTTTAGTAGGTTCTCCAATTGCCAATCGTAACCATCGAGCCACCGAAGACCTGATTGGTTTTTTTGTCAACACTCTGGTGCTACGCAGCGATTTTAATCTGGTGAACACTTTTGAAGAACTACTGGCTCAGGTTCGTGAAACCACGCTCGGCGCTTATGCCCATCAGGATTTGCCTTTTGAGCAACTGGTCGAGGTGTTACAGCCCGAACGCGACATGAGTCATTCTCCTCTGTTTCAGGTAATGTTCGTCTTACAGAACACGCCGCCCGGTTCACAACAAATGGAATTCCCTTCCATTCGCTTAGAAGTATTAGAGGCCGAAGAGCGCACGGCCAAGTTTGATTTAACTCTGGTCATGGCCGAAGCACCTGACGGTTATTTTTACGAATTTGAGTACAACACCGATTTGTTTGAAAAGACAACTATTGAACGCATGGCCGGGCATTTTAGCCATTTACTCCAACAGTTGCTTCAAAATCCACAAAAACCATTGGCTCGCTTTGAATTGGTCAGTCCCCAGGATAAGCAATTGATCACCGAAGAATGGAATCAAACAGCAACTCCTTTACCAGAGCCACAGCTCATCCACACCCTGTTTGAACAAACGGTTCAGCAATTTGCCCGGCGTCCGGCTCTGATTTACAAAGATCAGACTCTGACTTTTGAGCAATTAAATCAAAAAGCCAACCAACTGGCCCACTACCTGCGTAGCCAGGGCATTGGGCCCGAAATTCCGGTAGCCATTTCTGTTGAGCGCTCACCGGAAATGGTCATTGGTTTGTTAGCCATTTTAAAGTCCGGAGGCGTGTACCTGCCCATCGATCCACACTACCCGACTGAACGCATTGCCTACATTTTACAGGATGCTCGGACACCGGTTCTTTTAACTCAGGAAGCTCTAAAACCGTTGTTTATCGAGCAGAATGTAAAAATCCTGACGTTTGAAGATTTACAGAAAACCCTGACAGACCAGCCGGTAGACAACCTACCGGCGAACAACAGTCCTTTGAATTTAGCTTACATGATTTACACTTCCGGCTCAACCGGTCAGCCTAAAGGTGCCATGTTACAGCACCAGGGTCTGGTGAACCTGACTCTGGAACAGATTAAAGATTTTGCATTGCAACCTGAAAGCCGCGTTTTACAATTTGCCAGCTTTAGTTTTGATGCTTCCGTCTCTGAAATTTTTACTACCTTGATCAGTGGAGCAGCTCTGGTTTTGGCTGACCGCGACGAAATTCTTGACGTGGCCAGAACCATTAATCATTACCAGATTTCGGTCATTACTCTGCCCCCTTCGGTTTCATCATTGATTGAGCCTGAGGATGTGCCTACCTTAAAAACTCTGGTTTCTGCCGGCGAAGCCTGTTCGGTTGGTCTGGCAAAAAAATGGCACTCTCATGTTCGTTTTTTAAACGCTTACGGGCCGACAGAAAACACGGTTTGCGCTTCACGCTATTTTGTAACTCAGGAACCTCAGGGCACAGTAGTACCCATTGGCCGTCCCATTGGTAATGTGAAACTCTACATTCTGAACAAAGAAATGATGGTTCTCCCCATTGGTGTACCTGGCGAACTGTACATCGGTGGTCTGAACCTGGCTCGCGGTTATTTGAATCGACCGGATCTAACCGCAGAGCGTTTTGTGCCCAATCCTTTTGCCAGCCAGCCTGGCGAACGCCTTTACAAAACCGGCGATTTGTGTCGCTTTTTACCAGACGGGAATATCGAATTTTTAGGCCGTGTCGATTTTCAGGTTAAAATTCGCGGTTTTCGAATTGAATTAGAAGAAATCGAAAATGTCCTGACTCAACATCCGCAAATTGAAAATGCCATTGTACTGGCTCGTGAAGATCAACCCGGGCAAAAACTCCTGGTGGCCTACTGCCTGGTCAGCGAACAGCAAACACCTGAAGCAGAAGAAATTAAATCCTATTGTGCTCAATTTTTGCCTGATTACATGTCGCCCCAGGCTGTCGTCTTTTTAACAGAATTTCCCCTGACGCCCAATGGCAAAATAGATCGGCGGGCTTTGCCTGCGCCTGATTACCAGGCTTTGCAAGAAGAAAAATACGTGGCGCCACGTACATCAGAAGAAGAATTATTGGCCCAAATTTTTGCCGAAATTTTAAATCTGGACAGGGTGAGCGTAACAGAAAGTTTCTTTAATTTAGGCGGTCATTCTCTGCTGGCCACACAATTGGCTTCACGCATTCGCGATGCCTTTAATGTGGAAATTCCTTTAATCAGCATTTTTGAGAATCCAACCGTAGCCCGCCTGGTAACGGTTATTGAAGAGCAACGTTTAAAACAAAAAGGGCCACAACTGCCGCCTTTCAAACGCATTCCGCGAGACCAGGACCTGCCTCTGTCGTTTTCCCAGCAACGGTTATGGTTTTTGGATCAATTAGCACCAGACAATGCCACTTACAACATTCCCACGGCACTTAAAATTAATGGTGATTTTAATTTGCACGTCTTTGAAAAAACGCTGAATTTTTTGGTAGAACGCCATGAAACATTACGCACCACGTTTACGAACAAGAATGGCACTCCGTTACAAATCATTAAAGAACATTTAGAACTAAAACCTCCTTTAATTGATTTAAGCCATCTGCCAGAGAAAGAACGCGAACAGGAAGCTCTGCGCCTGGCCACTGAAGACGCCATGGAGCCATTTGATTTAGAGGTTGGTCCCCTGTTCCGGGTAAAAGTGCTGAAATTAGCTGACGATCAACATGTGGTACTGTTTAACATGCATCACATCATTTCCGATGGCTGGTCGGTCAGCGTTTTGATTCGTGAATTTGCACAGGTTTACGAGAGCTTTTTAAAGGAAACTATTCCGCAATTACCGGAGCTGCCCATTCAATACGCTGATTTCGCCGTATGGCAACGTGAATGGCTGAGCGGTGAGGTTCTGGAAGAACAGATTAATTACTGGAAAAAGACCATTGGTCTTAATCCCGAACCTTTGAATCTACCCACGGATTTTCCGCGACCACCTGTACAAACCTTTAACGGTGCCAGCTTAGATCGTCTTTATCCAGCAGAATTGCTCAACCGCTTGAAAACCCTGGCCCATGAGAATGGCGCTACATTGTTCATGACCCTATTAGCCGCCTTTCAAACTCTACTGTACCGCTACACAAACCAGGAGACCATTTTAGTAGGTTCGCCCATCGCCAACCGCACGCAAACTGAGCTGGAAAACCTGATAGGTTTTTTTGTCAATAATCTGGTGCTCAAAGGCGAATTTGATGACGATCCTGATTTTGCCACTTTACTGCGCCGCGTACGGCAAAACACCCTGGAAGCCTACGCCCATCAGGATTTACCCTTTGAAAATCTGGTAGAAATTTTACAGCCCGAACGGGACATGAGCCATGCGCCTATTTTTCAGGTCATGTTCGTCATGCAGAATACGCCCATGCAACCAGTCCAACTAAGCAAAGTGCGTCTGGAACCCATCATTCCGGAACAAAAAATCGCTAAATACGATCTGTCGCTGGTTGTTATGGAAACTGAAGATGGTTTATTTGCTGAATTTGAGTACAACACTGATCTGTTCCGTAAAGAAACGATTGAACGGTTGCACAGCCATTTTCAGAAATTGTTAGAAGCCATTTTACAAATGCCTCATCAACCGGTCTCCCGTCTACCGCTCATCACAGACGAAGAAGTCCGGTTGTTTACCCATGAATGGAACCAGATCCCATCTGAACCGCCTCTTAATATTTGCATTCAAACTCTTTTTGAACAACGTGTAACTCGCCATCCCGACAAAACCGCACTGGTTTTTAAAGATGAACAATTGAGCTTTGCGCAACTAAATGCTCAGGCTAACCGTCTGGCTCACTTTTTGCGTCAGAATGGTGTGGGCCCTGAAAAAATTGTAGCCATTTCACTGGAACGCAGCCCGCAAATGATCATCAGCTTGTTAGCCGTGCTAAAAGCTGGCGGCGCCTACCTGCCAGTAGATCCGGAGTACCCGCAGGAACGCATTGATTACATGTTAACCGACAGTCAGGCTCAATGGTTGATTACCAGTAAACATTTAAAAGAAAAATTTGAACATTTCACCGGAACCATTATTGCCCTTGAAACTATTGAAGATCAACTTACTCAATTCTCCGAACAGAATCCGCAACTGGTAAACACACCACAAAACCTGGCTTACATCATTTACACTTCCGGTTCCACCGGCCGGCCAAAAGGAACCATGCTGCAACACCAGGGTGTGATTAATCTGGTTTACTCGCTTGGTGCATTTTACGGCATCAAGCAAAACAGCCGCGTGTTACAGTTCGCTTCCTTCAGTTTCGATGCTTCGGTGGATGAAATTTTTGACACTTTGCTAAACGGTGCCACACTTTATTTGATTGATCGGGAGACTCTACTTTCGGGCACCGGTCTGGTTAACGCTTTAAAAACGTACAAAATCACCAATGTAACGCTGCCCCCTTCTGTACTGGCTGTTTTAAATCCCGATGAGTTTCCGGACTTAAAAAACATTACCAGTGCTGGCGAAGCCTGTACCCCAGAAATTGCCAACAAATGGTCTAAAGGACGGCATTTTGTCAATGGTTATGGTCCAACAGAAAATACCGTGGCCGCTACTGTCCATCTGGTGGACAAACCGATTGAAGGTGCTACCGTGCCAATTGGCCACCCCATTCACAATGTTCACGTTTACGTTTTGAACCAATCCATGGTGCACCAACCAATTGGTGTGCCAGGTGAGCTTTACATCGGGGGCGTGGGCCTGGCCCGTGGTTATTTGAATCGTCCCGATTTAACGGCCGAGCGGTTTGTACCCAATCCTTTTGCCCAGAATCCCGGACAACGATTGTACCGCACCGGCGACCTGGTGCGCTATTTACCGGACGGCAATCTGGAATTTTTGGGCCGCATCGACAAACAGGTCAAAATCCGCGGTTTTCGCGTTGAATTGGGTGAAATTGAAGCCGTTCTGCAAAAACACCCTGGCGTTAAAAATGCTGCCGTTAACGCGGTCAAAACAGCAGACAACGAAGTTAGACTGGTGGCTTACGTCCTGCCCGAAGACCAGCAAACCTTTGATTTAGACGAACTGAAAGAAAAGGTAAAATCCATGCTGCCCGATTACATGGTTCCAGCGGCCTTTGTTACCCTGAGTGAATTTCCACTGACGCCAAACGGCAAAATCAATTACCGTGCTTTGCCGCTACCGCAGTTCGATGTAAGCGGTGAAATCAAAGAAAAAATTAAACCGCGCAACACCCTGGAAACCAGATTACTGGACATTTGGAAAGAGGTTCTGGGCAGTTCAAATATTGGCGTAACAGACAGTTTTTTTGACCTGGGCGGTCATTCGCTATTGGCCATGAAATTGCTAACCGCCGTTGAACAGCAATTGGGCAAAGACGTCAATCTGGTCAACTTTTTCCGCCAGCCGACCATTGAACACATGGCCAAACTGATTGAAGAAGAAGCACCCTTTGAGTCGGGCGCCTCTTTAATTCAGCTCAAAAAAGGCGATGATCGACAGCCGCTGTTTTTCATTCACCCATCCGGCGGTAGTGTACACCATTACGCCGAACTGGCCAAACTATTAAAGACCAACCGTTCTGTGTACGGAATTCAGGCTCAGGGCCTGGATGGCAAGCTCCCCCTGCACAAAACCATCGAAGAAATGGCCAGCGCCTACATTCAAACCATTAAGCAAAAACAGCCAGTCGGGCCTTATTTCATTTCCAGCTGGTCTTTTGGCGTAATTATTGTCCACGAAATGGCAAGGCAGTTTAAAGCCATGGGCGATGAACTGGGACTTGTATTGCAACTGGATCAGGGGCCAGACATTACCTACGAAAAGCCGGCCGATACGGCTGAAATGCTCTACAACATGTTTAAACGTTATTTTAAATTAGATGTTGATTATTTACGCACTCTGGACGAAACCAGTCAATTTAAGGTTGCTATTAAAAAGGCTAAAAAACACAAAGTGATACCGCGTTACGTTCGCCTGAACGATTTTAAACGTTACATTATTGTTAACGAAACGCAAATCATGGCCTGGGTCAATTACCAGCCCAAATTTTACGAGGGTTCAATCGTGCTGCTACGATCGGAAGAGAAT
>JAGHBR010000203.1 GCA_021160885.1 Caldisericaceae bacterium | reverse complement strand
CCTTAACAAACATAGCACAAATATAATAAATAATGTTCTTGATAGCAAATAAAAAAAGCTTCTTGCATAGACTACAAAGAGAAATGAAGTGGAATAACTTAATTATTTGTTTTTATTAAGTTGCTTTCCCAAAAATTTAGAATGAATTGTCAAACTGGGGTTTTAAGAACTTAACGCACTTTCCTGTTCAAGATGGGTTAAGTCGATTGAAAATACGGCTGGTAAACATGAAACAATTGAATTGTTTGTAGTAGTTTTTCCAGGCCATTTTTCGTTTTCCCGAATCAGAAATCACATAAAATTATAATTCATAGTTTAGAAATTGTCAATAGAAAATAAAATTCAAAATGATTAGTAGTTAGTAATATTAAGTGATTATAATGATCCTTCACATCATTCTTACGGATTGACAAATGGTAGGTGGAATGACAATTCCACCTACTTCCCCCATGTGAAAAATAGCTTGCTGAATTCTCATTCGGCAAGCATGTTTCTAAGGTTTAAACCAGGAAATTATGATTAAAATATTAGTTCATTTCCACAAAAATCATGTAGTTGGAATGACAATTCCACCTATTTCCTCCCCACAAAGTAAAGATTTACGAATTTCTCAGTTCAACAAACAGACTTATTAGGTTTCCCTTAAAAAAAAAAAGCCCTGACCAATTTCACTCAGTCAGGGCCTGTTCATTAATCGTTTGCTTTTAATGATCACATTTGCTGTATGTACATTCGGGATTAATACAGGTTAAACAGCCATTTTCCATCTTAACACTTTTTTGATTGCATTCCGGACAAATGAAAAATTCCGTATTAGTTTGCGTTTTTGGCTCCATTTCAGGGTTAAGCACTTTTGTCACTTCAGGAATAATGGAGGGATCACCTTCTTCTTCCTCATCACCCATACATCCGATTTCACGGAAGAATCGTTCGATGACATCGGCAATTTCAGAATAAAAGGAATGAATGTACTTACCGTTCTTGTGGTAGCCACCGTTGGGATCGTGAATACTGCTCAGCTCTTCCAGAATAAACACCGGGTTGGCTGATTTACGAAAGATGGCTGAAATCAGACGCGTCAAAACGGCGTACTCAGCATTTTTAGTCAAATCTTTACTGTTGATAAAAATTTCAATCGGCCGATTGCGTCCGTTTTGTGTGATGTAACCAAGGGTAATGTAAACACTGTGTTTAACAAAACCACTACGTAAGCGGTAGACCTTGGCATTGACCACATCCGGCCGTTCCAAAACGTGATCTGTTACATTATCCAGCGGTTCTTCGTGTTTGACTTCTTTAATTTCAAATTTTTGATCTTTAATTCTGATCATGGTGCCCCAAAGCTCCTTAAAATTTACGCGTTTTTATGTTCCATTTGTTTTAAATAATGGTAAACGGTTGTTAATTTACCGTCGGGTGTTTGAATGATGTCGTCGCCTTTTAAAGTAACTTCTTCTTGTGAATCTGCCAGTAATATTTTGTAAAGTTTTTCTTTCATTTTCTGAAATTCTGTTTTTTGTCCGTCCACCGTTAAGATCGGGTAGCGACTACCATCACGGTAGATGGTGATACCTTTCAAGCCCCTTTTCCAGGCTGTCAGGTAGATGCTAGAGATGACCTCTGGTTCAATGGTTTCCGGTAAATTAACCGTTGATGAAATACTGTGATCGATGTATTTCTGACATTTGCCCTGAATTTCCACGCGTTTTTCGGCATTGATGTGGTGTGCCGTACGGAAGAAATGGGGCGGGAGGTAATCCGTTAACTCGGCTTCCGTTTGAGCATTAACCACTTTGTCCTGCAGATTGTGTAAATCGATGTAAGCCTGCACTGTGGAGTGAAAAACTTTAAAAAATTGATTGCCAAACGATTCAGAGCGGCGCGTGTAGTAAAGCGCAAAAATAGGTTCAATACCTGAAGAGACGCCTAAATAATGTTTTTCGCCAATCTTAAAGCTCAGTGCAATGTTGCTGATCGAACCAGTTGGCGCAATGGACAGAATGGCAATATTGCGTAGGCTCTTTTCTTTGATCATTTCCTGAGTTTCCAACCATAAGGCCTCTCTGAAGAATGGACCTTTGGCGTACTTTTCAAAATCAAAAATGGGGGATGAGCCTTTTTCGGCAGCCAATTCAGCTGAGGCCTGATAGGCTTCGTTGGCGATGGTCTCCATCACTTTTTCCAGGAGTTCAATGCCTTCATCGGAATCATAGGCAATGCCTAATTGATTGAGCATATCGGCTGCCCCCATAATACCCAGCCCCAGTCTTCTGGTTTCGGCTGCTGCTTTGCGTTGCTTTTCAAGGGGATTAAGCACTTCATTCCAGCTGACCACATTGTCCAAAAAGCGAACCACCGCGCGTGTAACTTTTTTGAGGGTTTCCCAGTCAATTTCAGCATTGGGCAGGAAACCGTCTTTTACCAGTCTGGATAAGTTAATTGAAGCCAGATTACAGGCGCCGCCATCTTCTAAAGGAACCTCAGCACAGGGATTGGTAGCGGAAATTGGCCGCCCAACATAATTAGAAGGCGAATATTTACTCATCTTGCTCCAGAAAATCAGCCCTGGTTCTGCAGTTTTGTAATTGCCTTCAATAAAGGCATCCCATATTTCACGCGCCTTAATTAAACGGCGAATTTCTCCGGTCGGCTGGGAAGCAAAGTAAAGCATAAAATCACCGCTGTATTTCAAAGCCAGATCAAACGGCTCTGAATCCAGCGGCAGCACCAGATCGCCAAACACGTCACGTTTGTTGGGGTCACCCAAATCCGTTTCTGTAATGATCAGCTCATAATTTTTGTAAAGGAAATCATTCAGCGAGCTGATATCGCCAAAAACTTTGAAAAGTTCGTATTCTTCAATGTTCTTTGCCGGAATCTGAATGGAATAGTGTTGCGTTTCTTCCAGATAAGCTGAGTTGATAAGGGCTTTGTTAAATTTTTTGTAAACCAGAATCTTGTCCTGGCCATAGGTTTTTTGTTCATTGACCGCCTGCATGAACTCATCAGATGCCTTAACGCTGATATTTGCGAAACGCACTTGCGTATTTTCCATGACCTGTTTTTCAATCTCTTTCAACTGGTAGTTGTCGAACTGATTGGTCCATTTCAACTGCTCAACAATTTGCTTGGTTACCCAGTTGGGCGTCTTTTTCACTTTAATGAAATCAATCACATCAGGATGCTTTACATCAATAGTTAGCATTAAGGCGCCGCGGCGACCACTTTGCCCGATCAAACCAGTTGTTAAAGAAAATAGATCCATGAAAGACACGGCACCGGTTGAAGTGTCGGCAGCATTGTGCACCACTGAATTCTTGGGACGTAGCACCGAAATATCTACCCCAATACCCCCGCCATAAGAATAGGTACGGGCGCATTCGTAGGCAGACTGGTAAATGGCTTCGATGTTGTCCCCGGCAATTTGAGAGACAAAGCAATTGGCCAGGGTTTTTAAGCGGTACAAATCACCGGCACCAGCTAGTACACGCCCACCAGGGATGAAGTAGCCCTCGTACATGTACTCATAAAAGCGTTCGGCCCATTCTTCCTGTTTTTGCGGATCTGTTTCAATGGCCGCTACAAAAGAAGCCACCCGATTAAACAAATCTTCCGGGCGGTGTTCCACCAGTTTGTTGTTGAGGTCTTTTACAAAATACTTTTTAACATAGATGTTGCGCGCCAGTTCGTTGTCTCCCCAATACTTATTTTCAGGATGGAGGGGTAGCTGGCCTTCATTCATCTTTTTTTTGTTTACCAGATAAAGATTTTGGTAGGATTTAATATTACGCCGACCAGCCACAGAAGTAAATTTGCCTTTATGTTTGAACATATCCAAAAACATGCTGCCCACCTCAGTTAGATTTAACAATTAGTTTCATTTAAGAAAGGAGCAAATTCTGGAAGATCGCGCGCTTTTCATAAAAAAATGGAAATATTGAACTTTAAAAATTCTGCCCCCGTACAGCTCCATTTTAAAAATTTATTTTATCAAATACAAGTTATTTTTTTCATCAGAGCACCTCAATTCTCAATGCCCTTTCTGGCCATTATTCCAGATTGATAATAGTGCTTTACTTCTTGCATTTCTGTAACCAGATCGGCCATTTTAATAATTTCTTGAGGACAATAACGGCCGGTCAAAATCACCTCTACCGTTTTGGGTTTTTGCCTCAAAAAATTTACAATTTGCTCTACTTTGAACAATTTAAAATAAATTGAAACCAATACTTCATCCAGAATGAGCAAATCAAACTGCTCGCTTAACATGGCGTTTAGAGCTTCATTTAACCCCTTTGACATTTCCGCAATTAATTCAAGGGAAGGAGTCTGTTTTTGAAAAACAAAGCGATCGTTTCCCCAATTTTTGATTTCAATTTGAGGAGAGAACTGCCGCAGAATATTAAGTTCTCCGTAGGGGAAGTCTTTCATAAATTGGGCAAAATATACCTTAAAGCCATGGCCCAGCGCACGAACAGCCAGACCTATGGCCGCCGTTGTCTTTCCTTTTCCATTGCCGGTGTAAACCTGAATAAATCCCTGTTGTAAATTCAAGCCTGTCCTCCTGGGTTTATTTACCTAAACCTTTGAAAAATCATTAAAAATGTCATTCCTGCGCAGGCGGTAATCTCTAAGTTATTGTAAATATTAGATTCCGCCTCAAGTGCGTAATGACAGGTTTAGAGCATCCCCGATTTTTAATTACTGGTAAAATAAAAACTTGTCTTTTTATGCCACCTGTACGCTGGGAAACAAATCTTCCCCAATTTGCTGTAGCTCCTCTTCTTCCAGATTTAGCAACAAATTAAATAGCTTTTGAATCTTTTCTTTTTCAAAACCGCAATTAAAAAGTTTTGATTAAAGTTTTTTTAAAATTCTAAATCCATAATGCCTCTTTTTTGTGAGTAATGAATTTCTAAAAAGCATTATTTCAATTCAAACTAAAACAAACTGTAAATAAAAAGCGCCACCGGGCTGCCCTGCGCCAGTACAATGACTGCACCTAACAGCAAAAGAATAAAAACAATGGGCATCAGCCACCATTTTTTGTGTGCCTTTAAAAAGCTTAAATATTCGCTGATGATGCTTATCTTTGCCATAGATTTCATTTCCTCTTTTTTAAAGTTATTTCAATACATTTTAGTCAAATCGCTTTGCCGATTTTTCCGTGATTGCCAGTAACTGTTCTTCTCCTTTTCTAACTTTAAATCAAGTGGTCGTTTACCTGATATTCTTAGAATCAGTCCAATCGGAGTAAATATCAGTAAAAAAATCAGTGTTAAGATGATGTGCGACATCAAGCTCCCCATCAGGTGGCTCAGGCTCATCCAGATTCGGTAAAAAAAGATGAGCAACGATTGCCACAGCCAGCCCAAAAAGAGGAAAATCAGCAAAGCAGAGAAGAGTAGCGTTATTCGGCTGTTTCCCTTTATCAGCGCCCAGGTTAAGCCGGCCAGAATGGCCAGGCCAATTATAAACAAAAATTGACGCAATTGTTTTTTAGTCGGCTCATTTTGCCACAATGTTCTAATCAAGTTCAAACACCTCCTGTCGCGCCGCTTCAATATGTTCAACAGGCTGTTGTTCCTTACGTAGCAAATAATTTCCCAAGACCAGCACGTCCATTTCGGTGTGTAAAAAACAACGAAAGGCGTCCTGCGGACTGGCCACGATCGGTTCGCCCCGCACATTAAACGATGTATTAATCAACACCGGACACCCGGTCAGCGCTTCAAAGGCTTGCAGCAAACGGTAAAAGCGCGGATTGGTTTGCTGACTGACAGTCTGCAGGCGGGCTGTGTAATCTACGTGGGTTACTGCCGGAATTTGTGAGCGCTTGAACTTTAAGCGATCCAGACCTTGTAAATTAGTTTCATCCGGCACAGGCTCTCGTTTGTCCGGCGCGACTTCAGCCACTAACAGCATATAAGGTGACGGCCGGTCAATCTGAAACCATTGGCCTGCTTTTTCTTGCAGTACAGACGGGGCAAAAGGGCGAAAACTTTCCCGAAATTTAATTTTTTGATTCATCTTTTTTTGCATCTGTGCGTCACGCGGATCGCCCAGAATGGAACGATTGCCCAAAGCGCGCGGTCCAAATTCCATTCTTCCCTGAAACCAGCCTACCACCTTGCCTTCCGCCAGCAGGCGGGCTACTTCCGCAAAAAGTTCTTCATCTTTCAAAATTTCGAATGGCACACCGTTTTTTCGCAAAAATTCCTCAATTTCATGATTTGAGTATTTCGGCCCCAGGTAAGAACTCTGCTGAGCATCGCCAGGCTGAGGCACACGCTTGTTGCCCTGCAAATGGTAATGAATCAGCAAAGCCGCGCCGAGCGCACCGCCGGCGTCGCCGGCTGCAGGTTGAATCCACAAATCGTCGAAAAGTCCGCTGCGTAACAGTTTGCCGTTGGCCACACAATTAAGTGCCACACCACCGGCCAGACACAAATACTTTTCGCCGCTGACTTTTTTGACATACCTGGCCATACGCAATACGATTTCTTCGGTAACCTGCTGAATGGAAGCCGCCAGGTCCATTTCACGTTGCGTTAGAGGAGCCTCCGGCTGGCGTGGCGGACCGCCAAACAAACGGGCAAATTTTCGGCCGGTCATGGTCAGGCCGCTTAAGTAGTTGAAATATTTCATGTTTAATTTAAACGAACCGTCTTCTTTCAAATCTAGTAGTTCATCTAAAATAAGCTGCACATAGCGGGGCTCGCCGTAAGGGGCCAACCCCATCAATTTGTATTCACCGGAATTAACCTTAAAACCGGTAAAATAGGTAAAGGCCGAATAAAGCAAACCCAATGAGTGCGGAAAGTGTTGTTCATAAAGCAGCTCGATCTGGTGGACGTGTCCAAGACCAATAGATGAAGTGGTCCATTCGCCCACGCCATCCATAGTCAAAATAGCGGCCCGTTTAAAAGGAGAAGGGAAAAAGGCCGAAGCGGCATGCGATTCATGATGCTCGGCAAAGTGCAAAGGCCCCTGGTAATTCAGTTTTTGACGGATTAAGTCCGGGATCTACAGCTTTTGCCCCAGCCAGATGGGCATGGCCATTAAAAAGGAACGCAACCCCAATGGTGCGGTGCTTAAATAGGTTTCCAGGATGCGGTTGAATTTGATAAAGGGTTTTTCATAAAAAATCACGTGATTCAGTTGGTCTGCCGTAATGCCCGCTTCCTGCAAACAATAGTCGATGGCCTTTTGCGGGAAAGAATGATCGTGTTTTTTACGCGTAAAACGTTCTTCCTGGGCTGCGGCTAAAATTTGGCCATCTTTCAAAAGAGCCGCTGCCGAATCGTGGTAAAAGGCCGAAATGCCTAAAATGTAATTGCTCATGCACTTAAATTAAGCAAGATTAAGCTTTAGGAAAAATAAAATTTAAAAAAAATTTGACTTTTGAAATTTAACTACTATATTTATAGTAGCGCAACTAATAACATAGGAGGTAGCTTTGGAGAAAAAAAAGATTTCTGATCTTGAATGGGAAGTTTTAAAATATATTTGGCAAATACAAAAATTTCCGGTTACAGTCAGGCAGGTTGTTGATTTTGCTTACCCAAAGGGAGAAAAAGCCTACACAACTGTTCAAACAGTAATGAACAATCT
>JAGHBR010000022.1 GCA_021160885.1 Caldisericaceae bacterium | reverse complement strand
GATTCATAGCGCAGCGGATGAATTTGTCCCTTTTTTAACGCTTCTTTGACCGCACATTGATCTTCGGTAATATGCTGGCAATCGTTAAACTTGCAATAAGGAGCCAAAACTTCAAATTCACGGTAAAACAGGCGCGCTTCTGAATAGTGAATGTCAATAAAATCAAGCAATTTAATGCCTGGTAAATCAATCACTCGTGTCTGCTCATCCAGCTCGTACACTTTAATGCGTGTGGTGGTGTGCCGGCCCTTTTTGGTAGAAGGACTCACCTCATTGACATGGATTTTCAATTCAGGTACCATTGCATTCAGTAAGCTGCTCTTGCCTACGCCGGAGTGACCGGCCAGTGCAGTGACCTTGTTTTTCAAAGCATCAAATAGCGGTTGAATGCCCTGCCCATTGTTAGCAGATGTTAAAAATACCGGATAGCCAATTCTACGATATATTTCGGCAATTTCTTCTGCTTTGGCTACATTATCCAATAAATCGATTTTATTCAAACAAATCAAAGCGTCTAACTGCTCCAGCTCTGCCAAAACCAGAAACCGATCGATTAAGCCCGTTTTTAAAGGCGGTTCCACAAAGGAGCTGACAATTAATAATTGATCAATATTTTTAGCTAACTTGCGGATGAAAGGAATGTGTTTTGCAATGTACTGGGGCACATCCCCACTGTGAATCAGTTCTTTTTTTTGATCAATGGCCGTTTTAGCCTTCAAAAAATACCGGATGCGCTGCCTTTGTTTTTTAGTTAATCGCCCCATGCTTTAAAAACTGTCTTTATCCAAAAATTCGAAAATTAATGGTTCAGCCCTCGGCTTTTCATCCGCGTAACTTACCGCCTTTTGCAATCTCTGAACTGTCGGCTTGATCACGGATTCCTTATCGGAATAAACCGTCATGATCGGCTCATCTTTTTTTACCTGCTGGCCGGCTTTTTTATGGATGACAATGCCAGCTTTGGGATCGATCTGATCTTCGGCTTTTTGACGCCCTGCGCCCAGCATTACGGCGCTTAAACCTGTTTCCAGCGCATCGATACGTTGAATATAACCGTCTTTTTCAGCCAACACTTTTGCCTGATATTTGGCCTGTGGGTAGCTATCCGGCTGTAACAAAAAGTAAGGATCGCCGTTTTGTGCCTTGACAATTTCGATGAATTTTTCGCGAGCCGCACCGGATTGCAGCAATTCGCGGGCCAGCTGTTTGCCCTGTTCAATTGTTTCGGCCTTTTTTCCAAGAAAGATCATAGCACCAGCTAAGGTAACGGTAATATCAATTAAATCTTGCGGGCCGGCTCCGTTTAAAACATCCATACACTCCATCACTTCCAGCCAGTTGCCCACAGTTTGCCCCAGCGGTTGATCCATATTGGTCAGATAAGCCACGGTTTTAATCCCAAAGCGCTCGCCGGTTTGGATTAACTGGCGGGCCAGTTCACGAGCCTGATCATATTCGCGCATGAAAGCTCCTGAACCCGTTTTGATGTCCAACACCAGGGCATTAATGCCCTCGGCGATTTTTTTACTCATGATACTGCCGGTAATCAATGGAATGGACTCTATGGTGGCTGTTACATCACGTAAGGCGTAAATCTTTTTATCAGCCGGCACAATGGTCTGAGTTTGACCAATTAAACAAGCGCCGACTTTTTTTAAAATAATTTTAAATTCATCGATTTCGAGATTTACTCTGAATTGCGGAATGCTTTCCAGTTTGTCTAACGTACCCCCGGTGTGCCCCAATCCCCGGCCAGAAATCATGGGCACCGGAACACCGGCTGCTGCAACCAATGGGGCCAGCACAATAGACACCTTGTCCCCTACGCCGCCTGTGCTATGTTTATCAACCTTAATACCCGGAATAGCACTCAAATCAATGCGTTCACCAGAATTTAACAGGGCTTCGGTGTACACATGGGATTCTTCTTCATTCAGGCCGCGAATAAACATGGCCATCAAAAGGGCTGACATCTGATAATCTGGCACACGGCCGGTTGTATAACCATTAACTGCGAATTCAATCTCTTCAGCGGTTAACGCCTGGGCATCTCTCTTTTTCTTGATAATCTCGTACATGTTCAGCATGATTCTACCTCATTTCTTGCTTAAAAAGTTTAAAGCTAATAATTAAATGAACCAAATAAAAATTTTTTAGAACGTTCCGACAATAAAAAAATCACTAATTTTTTGACAAAATTTTTATTATTGAATAAATTTTGATATTTTAGGAAAACGGAGGTAATATGAAACTATATGAATTTTTACCGGTTGAGCACATTGAACCAGATTTAAAAGGTCAGACGAAATTTCAAATCATCGAAGAATTGCTCGATCTTTTGGACAAAAACGGGCGTCTGGTAGATCGTGAAGTGGCTTTACAAGACGTCCTGGCTCGCGAGGGCTATCTAAGTACTGGCTTAGAAAATGGTTTGGCCATTCCACATGCCAAAACCGATGGCGTCAATAGTCTTGAAATCGCTTTTGGCGTTAAAAAATCGGGCGTGGACTTCGAATCGCTTGATGGTAAACCGGCCTATCTCATTTTTTTGGTGTTGTCGCCCCGCGATACCTCTGGCCCCCACATTCAAACTCTGGCTGTAATTTCACGTAATCTAAAAAAGAAAGAGATTCGCGACATGTTGCTGGCAGCCAAAACACGTGAAGAGATTTTCGACATCATTAAAAATCGTTTTGAGTACTAATGACCGAACAATCTAAAATCTTTTTCAATAATTTAAAGCCCTTGCTCGAACAATTCGAGACTCGTTTACTGGCCATCGGGATTGACCCAAAAATCCCGATTTTTTATGATCCCATCCAGTACGTATTGCGTTTACCGGGTAAACGCATCCGCCCGTTATTGACTATTTTAGCCAATCAAACCTGCGGTGGTCAGTTAAACACGGCTTTTTACCCGGCTCTGGCGGTTGAACTGTTACACAACTTTACCCTGGTGCATGACGATATTATGGACAATGACGAATTGCGCCGTGGGCAACCCACTGTTCACAAAAAATGGGATGTGGCCACAGCCATCCTGGCCGGAGACGGTTTAATGGGCCTGGCCTATAAAAAATTATTGGAGTGTCCGCAGGGCGACGTGATGACCATGGTGCGCCGATTTACCGACGTTATGCTGATCATTTGTGAAGGGCAGGGCCTGGACAAAATGTTCGAAAACCAGTCACAGGTAACCGAAGAACAATACCTGGAAATGATTCGTCGTAAAACGGCGGTACTGATTGAATTATCATGTGAATTGGGAGCCCTTTCAGCCCAAGCTTCGGAAGAGATGATTTTCGCTTTTAAATCCTTTGGCTATGCACTGGGCATGGCTTTCCAGATTCAGGATGATGTGCTGGACATCATGGCTGACCAGGAAAAACTTGGTAAAAAGGTTGGCAGTGACTGGCAGATGCATAAACAAACCATTCTTTCCATCCGTCTTAGGGAAAAATCAGATAAAGATCTTTCAACACTTAGCTTTGAACAATTTAAAAATGAACTGCAAAACAGCGGTGTGTTACAGGAGGTAAAGACTCTTTACCTTACTTATTTTAACCAGGCCTTTGAGTCTTTGCAGCAACTACCTCAAAATACTTTCAATGACAAATTGCGTGAACTAACACAGTTTATTCAAAACCGGCAATGGTAGCATGTTCCGTCAAAAAACATTGCTCCTATTTGGATTAACCTTATTTTTACTTTCCTCCTGTGCTGCCAAATACACTACACATGGCAAATCGACCATACCTTCCGCACAGGCTGATCAATTACGTCAGGCCGCAGAGCAATGGTTAGGCACGCCCTACCGCCACGGTGGCAACTCTCATCAAGGCATTGATTGCTCTGGACTGGCCTGTCAATTGTACCAACAGGTATTTGATTACAAATTGCCAAGGCAGGCCAATGCCCAACGCAACCTGGGCTACTCTGTTCATTATCCTTACCTTAAGTCCGGCGACTTGATCTTCTTTCGTTTTGCCGGAGACGAACGCATTGAACATGTGGGGCTCTATTTGGGCGATAAACAGTTCATTCACGCTTCCACCACGCGTGGCGTAGTCATTGATCGGCTGGACGATCCATATTACCAGAAACATATCGTGGTTATCAAACGTATTTTACGCTAAAACATCCGAACCGCAACTAAAATTTGCCAGCTGATTTATTTTTTTGAACACGTATTTGACCAATTCTCCAGTATGTTAAAATAGTTTAAAAATTCGAAGCACTAATTTCGAAATTCGAAATCTTTTTCACAATTCCCTGTTCAGGTGAAATTAAAGATGTTTGTCTTGCTTCAGTGGAAAATGGATTCAGACTTTCAGGTAAATCTCTACAAACCAGCGCTGCGGTTCCTCCTTCCCATGGGCAAAGGAAAGGACTTTCGAATATTCCAAAGCGATATTGCCTACCCTTAACCCTTCAACACTTAACTCTTAACTGTCACATAGCACAAGGTTGTTAACATATTTTAATTATACAAAGTCTAGCACCACGTTGTTAACAGATATCTAAGTACCACCCCATGGGGTGGTCGAAATTTTTAATGTTAAAAAAT
>JAGHBR010000188.1 GCA_021160885.1 Caldisericaceae bacterium | reverse complement strand
TGCCATTACACATGATTTTAAATCTCTGGGTCGGCGCGCCATTTTGTTTAATGCACGAAAAATACAATTAAAGGAAAACTCAGACGTTTTTATTTTTCTGGCCATGGAAGATATTACGGAACGCGCTCAGTTTGAGGAAGCTTTACGTGAAAGCGAAGAACGTTATCGTATTATTGTTGAAAATTCGCACAATGGAATTTTCGTCATCGGAAATGATTACAAATTTATTTATGCAAACAATAAACTGTGTGAAATTCTGGGACGATCTCGCCAGGAAATTATCGACCATGATTTCAGAGAATTTTTAACAAAAGATTCCGTTGATCTGGTTGACGAACGGTATAAAAAACGACAACGCGGCGAGTCCGTTCCATCTCGCTATGAATTTAAAGTTGTTCGAAAGGATGGTCAGGAACGTACCGTTGAAATCAGTTCTGCCATTACTAAAAATTCCAAAGGACAAGTTTTAACCATTGCTCAAATATTGGACATCACAGAACGCAAACAAGCTGAAAAAGCCCTGATCGAAAGTAAAAAAAAGTACCGCTTAATTGTAGAAAATGTTCACGACGGCATTGAAATCACCCAAAATGACCGAATCATGTTTTATAATCCTCGCTTTGCTGAAATGTTAGGCTATTCAGTAGAAGAAATGAAAGATATTCCTTTTAACAAAATCTACAGTGAAAAAGCAATCAAGGAATTACATGAAAGACAAAAAAGGCGCCAGACCGGTCTACCGGTACCTAAAAGATACAAAACCACTTTAAAAAGAAAAGATGAACGGTTGATTGACGTGGAAGTTTCTTACGAAATTATTGATTATCAAGGCAGTCCGGCAACCTTCGCTATCATTCGCGATATTTCAGAACAGACCAGGACGCAGATGGAACTGGAACGCTTGATAACCACCATCGAACAGGCAGCTGAATCCATCTTAATCACCGACCTGACAGGAAAAATTCAATATGTAAATCCTGCCTTTGAAAAAATTACCGGCTATCAAAAAAAGGAAGCCATCGGTCAAACGCCGCGCATTCTTAAAAGCGGAAAGCAGGATATTACCTTTTATGAAAACCTCTGGTCAACCATCATCAACGGTCAAATCTGGCAGGGCCGCATCACTAACAAACGTAAAAATGGAGAATTGTTTACTGAAGAAAAAACCATTTCACCGGTTCGGGATGCCGAGGGAAACATTACCTATTTTGTTGCCGTAGGCCGTGATGTAAGTCAGCAAATTTTACTGGAACAGCAATTACATCAGTCCCAAAAAATGGAATCTATTGGTCGTTTAGCCGGTGGCGTGGCCCACGATTACAACAATATGCTCACCGTGATTTTGGGCAATGCTCAGTTAGGCATGAGTAAAATGGACAAAAACAATCCCTTTTTTGATTACTTTGCCAAAATTCATCAGGCCGCCAGCCGCTCGGCAGAAATCACCAAACAATTATTAGCCTTTGCCCGAAAACAAACCATTGAACCTAAGGCGCTGGTTTTGAACGATACCATTGAAAACATGTTAAAAATGTTGAGGCGCCTGATCGGTGAAGACATTGACCTGGCCTGGCTGCCCTATTCCAGCTTATGGCCGGTTAAATTGGATCCTTCACAAGTTGATCAGATTTCGGTCAATCTGATCGTCAATGCCAAAGACGCCATTCAGGGCGTTGGCAAAATAACCATTGAAACGGGAAACCGGATTATTGATGATAACTATTGCGCAACGCATGCCTGTTTTACTCCGGGTGAATTTTTAATGTTAGCAGTCAGCGACAATGGTTGCGGAATGGGAAAAGACATTTTAGACAAAATTTTTGAACCGTTTTTTACAACCAAAGAAATGGGAAAGGGAACCGGTCTTGGGCTGGCAACAGTTTACGGCATTGTAAAACAAAATAATGGTTTTATTAATGTTTACAGCGAACCTGGTAAAGGAACGACCTTTAGAATTTACATTCCCAAATATCAGGGGAAGGAAAAGTTAAACACAGGCCATCAGGAAATGGTTCCTTTTAGAGGAAAAGGCGAACGTATTTTGCTGGTCGAAGACGACAAAACAATCCTGGAATTTGCCACAAATTTGTTGGAAGAGCTTGGTTACCAGGTTGAAGCAGTAAGTGAACCACAACAAGCTCTGGAATTAATTAAGAAATCGAACAAAGAATTTGATTTACTTCTAACCGATGTCATTATGCCTGATATGTCAGGGAAGGAACTGGCCAATCAGATAAAAGAACAACTTCCTGAAATAAAAGTTATTTACATGTCTGGTTATACCGCCAATGCTATTGCACACCATGGGGTGCTGGACAGTGGTATCAATTATCTTCAAAAGCCATTTACCATTCATCAAATTTCCACCAAACTCCGAGAAGTACTTGATTAAAAAGTTATGAGTTTAAGAGTTGAAGCGTTAAGAATAAGGATGAGGCAAATTTCGCTTTTAAATTTTCAACACATTTTTATTTTATTCTTAAATCCCCTTGCAAATCAGTGGCCTAAAAATTTCAGTGACTTTCAGTGCCTTTCGGTGGCTATTATTACTTTTCCTCCAAACCCGAAATATTAATTTTCTAGAAAAAATCAGTGTAAATCTGTGTAAATCAGTGGCTAAAAATTCAGTGGTTTTCGGTGTCCTTCGGTGGCTGCTGATTTTTTAACTTTTTCTTGCCTTCAGGGAAATTTAACGTAAATTTTGGGCGTTCTTAAAAAACAAAACTTTTTAATCAACGAGTTGGCATGGCAAAAAAACAAAACTGGCAGGAAAAATTTCAATCTTTTAGAAAGCAAACGCTGTTCGGACTTTTACCAGAAACGGAACAGCAGTTTTTACGGGAACTTTACTATCAATTCCACTTTTCTTTTCAGGAGTTTCGGCAAATAACCGAAGCCGCCCGCGATTTTGAAATGTGGGGAATAACCCCGCTTAGTAAATGGGTACGGCAGGAAGTATTGCCCTCTCTTGAGCAGGCGCAGGGCCGCACTTTACGCGAAAAATTCTTCACCGTTTTTCAAAACCGTTTAACAGAGCTAAAAGCCAGACCCAAATCCTACAAAAATTTCCACGGTTCGGTACCCAAAAAGCTGAATCCAACCAAATTAGTTGATCAAAAAACAGACAAAAATGTTTTTGGCTGGTGTCCGGTAGCTTCCGAAAAAACGGTCTGTTGTAATTTAAGAACCATTGACGCTGTAGAAACCTGTGGCTATGGTTGTAGCTATTGCACCATTCAAACATTTTACAGCGATCGGGTAGTATTTGACCCCGATCTCAAACAAAAGTTAGAAAACATCCCGATTGATCCCCAGCGATTGATTCACGTTTGTACTGGACAGTCTTCTGATTCTCTGCTTTGGGGCAATCGCAATGGCATGCTAGACGATTTGCTTGATTTTGCCCGTCAGCATCCCAACGTTCTGTTGGAGTTCAAAACCAAATCGGCCAATATTGGCTATTTTCTGGAACACGAAATTCCACCCAACATTGTTTGCACCTGGTCTTTAAATCCGCAAATCATTATTGATAATGAAGAGCATTTTACTGTGAGTCTGGCAAAACGGCTGGAAGCTGCTCAAAAAATTGCTCAGCGTGGAGTGAAAATTGGCTTTCATTTTCATCCAATGATTTACTATGATGAATGGAAGCAAGCCTACTCGGAAATTGCCAAAAAAATCATGAACCTCTTTAATCCACAATCGATTCTTTTCATCTCCTTCGGATCTGTTACATTGATTCGTCCGGTAATTAAACAAATTCGCAAAAAAGGTTTTAAAACGCGCATCCTGCAAATGGAATTAGCGCCCGACCCGCACGGCAAATGGACCTATCCAGACGCCATTAAAATCGAAATGTTCAAAACCATGCACCAGGCCTTTGCGCCCTGGCATCAAAAAGTCTTTTTCTACCTGTGCATGGAAAAGGCTGAAATCTGGCGTCAAAGTTTTGGCTATGTTTATCCAAAAAATGAAAGATTTGAAGAGGCTTTACTGAAAAGCAGTTTTGAAAAAATCGGCTTTCCGCAAGGCATCGAACGCATTGTTTAAGGGCAATCATTATTAAAAACCTTTAATCCAAACCTGTCATTTCGTACTTGATGCGGAATCTAATATTACCACAACTTAGAGATTCTCGCCTGCGCGGGAATTAAATTCACACTGATTTTTTCAAAGGTATTATTTAAAAAAATCTGCGTTAATCTGCGAGTTCTGCGAGTGATAAACTGATGTTTGAACCGCATTTATTTATTTCTTACCTTCATCATGTATCGATAAGGAGAAAGCTTTGAAATAATAATTTTTATTAAAAAACTCACCCCCTGTTTCCCCCTCTCTTTATTAAAGAG
>JAGHBR010000085.1 GCA_021160885.1 Caldisericaceae bacterium | reverse complement strand
GCATTATAATTAAAGATTTTGTAATTTTATATAATTATGTAAATCGAACTTTGAGATGACTTTAGTTTTGAGAGGGAGTCATGAAAAAAGTACTTGTATTAGGAACACACAACTCTTGTATTAGCATAATGATTGCCGCCTTAATGAAGCATATTTCTTTTAATCGTATTGATGTTTACAGTGCAGGCCTACGTCCCAGAAAAATTAATCCCTATGTACAAAAAGTTTTAATGGAAATTGGGATTGACATTTCAAGTGAAAAGCCACGATCTGTCAACGAATTTATTCATACCAAATGGGATATCATTATTACCACCACTGAAGAAGCCCGTGAACGAGCAGAAAATATTTTGCTTGGCAATACCAAAATCCACAAAACTTTTGACGATCCTGCTAAAACCAAAGGCGGAGAAATTGAAAAATTGAACGCTTTTCGGGAATTGAGAGATGAAATCAATGAATGGTTGAATGAATTTATTGCACGGCATCGATTAATTCCCATTTAATTTTCTTTAGTTTTTTACTCTAAAGCCGATTAAATCAATCTTTATTCAATTATTCATGGAGGCATTGAAATGGAAAAGAAGCATATCCTTCCTGTTGCAAGCATGGCAATGATCATTTTATTATTTTCATTTTTATTATTACCTCAATTAACTTTTGCAGCCGACACGACCACAGTAAACCAACAAATTGAACATCAGCAAAGTAATGAACCGGCTACTCATGCTGCACAAGGTGAAATCAAAGAAGAACACAATCTGGGCAGTGAATTACCGCTGTGGACCGTGATACCGTTTATCGGTATTCTTTTGTCCATAGCTATTTTTCCATTAGTTGCTCCAAAATTCTGGCATCATCATTTCCCCAAAGTTTCTGCTGCCTGGGCGCTGGTTTTTGCCATTCCTTTTTTAATAGCCTACAAAATGATTGCCTTTGAAAGCATTTTACACATTTACTTAATCGATTACATTCCTTTTATCATCTTATTATGGGGATTGTTTACCATTGCCGGTGGTATTTATGTACGGGGCACTATGCAAGGCACTCCTCCCGTAAACTTATTATTGATTCTGATCGGTACTTTGCTGGCCTCATGGATTGGTACCACCGGCGCCGCCATGGTGATGATCAGACCTTTATTGCGGGCCAATAAACATCGTAAACACAAAGTTCATCTGGTTATTTTCTTTATCTTTTTAGTAGCCAATATTGGCGGCTCTCTTACACCTTTAGGCGATCCTCCCTTGTTTTTAGGTTTCTTGCATGGAGTGAGTTTCTTCTGGACCTTACATTTATTGCCGGAAATGTCCTTCGTGGCTGGTATTCTTTTGGTTGTGTTGTTTTTAATGGATTCCTATTATTATCAGCAGGATAAACAGTACATGCCGGTTAGCACGGAAAAAGAACCTATTAAAATTGAAGGCGCTTTTAATTTTCTGTTTCTGCTCGGAGTTATTTTAGGTGTGATTTTTAGTGGAATTGCCCATTTAGGGCATTTTACTGTTTTTGGTGTTCACATGACTGTTCAAAATGTTGTTCGGGATTTCTGGATTATTTTAATGGGTTTATTCTCGCTTAAATTAACGCCCAGAGAAGTGCGCGAAGGAAATGAGTTCGACTGGTTTCCGATTAAAGAAGTGGCTTATTTGTTTGCCGGAATTTTTATGACCATTATTCCAGCGTTGGCCATTTTGCAGGCCGGGGAACATGGCGCGTTGGCCGGTTTGATTCGCGCGGTTAAAGAACCATGGCATTACTTCTGGATTACGGGAAGTCTTTCCAGTTTTTTGGATAATGCTCCAACGTATTTAACCTTTTTTAATTCTGCCCTGGGCAAACTGGGCATTCATGAAACAGAATTGCGTGCCGCTTTTGCCGCTGGAACCGTTGCTGAACAATTTCCAGAATTTATTAAATATCTAACGGCTATTTCCACCGGCGCCGTATTTATGGGGGCCAATACTTACATTGGCAATGCACCAAATTTCATGGTAAAATCAATTGCCGAAGAATCAGGTGTGGCCATGCCCAGTTTTTTTGGTTATATGATCAAATTTTCCATCCCATTTTTAATTCCAACGTTTATTCTTTCGAGTATTATATTCCTGAGATAAATCTTTTGCAGGGGCTGCCTTTTCTGTAAGGCAGCCTTTTAAATATTTAAGTCTAACCGAAGTTAATATTTTCATTGAAAATATTGTTCAAAAGTATTAGATTAAATTTATTATGGCGAATGAAGCGGGGAAAGGGAAAATTTGTTTTTAGGCAAAGTCGTCGGTTCGGTCTGGTCTACTAAAAAAACAGATAATTTGCAAAACTTACGTTTCTTGATTGTTAATCCAATCAATCTTAAAGCAAAACCACTGACCGATGTTGTTATTGTTGCTGATGTATTAGGCGCCGGTGTCGGCGAAACCGTCATTTGCGCCTACGGTCATGCCGCCCGCAAAGCAATCGACCCTGAAAATCCATCCGATCTGAGTATTGAAGCGGCCGTTGTAGGAATTGTAGATCGAATGGATGTGGACCCCTCATTTTATGATGATAAATAAACAAAGAAAGAAATACCTATGGCCTTAAATGAACAAGACATTAAAAAAATTGCAGAAGAAGCGCTTAAACAATTGGGACACAGCGCATCGCCCGAAGCAGTGGAACAGGTGGTAAGAGAAACGGTTTCCCGCCTGCAAGAGGGTGGACCTTCAGAGCCGGTTAAAGAATGGAAAAATGTGCAGTCTGGGCAAAAGCCTGCTTCGACCGAACGCATTATTATTACCGCTTTCGGAAAAAATCGTGTGGGTATTTTGGCCAAAATGACCGAAGCGCTGGCTAAAAATAATTGTGATATTCTGGATCTCACGCAAAAATTAATGCAGGACTTTTTTACAATCATGTTGTTAGTGGATATTTCCAATAGCCCACACTCTTTTGAACAAATCAAAAATGATTTGATTCAGACAGGCGAAGCTCTTGATTTAAAAGTAATTGTTCAGCACGAAGAAATTTTTAACGCCATGCACAGGATTTAACCATGCCAATTGCCTTAGAAGAAATATTAGAAACCATCCGCATGACGGAAGTCGAACATTTTGACATCCGTACGGTAACCATGGGCATTAATTTGCGTGATTGTGTTACCGATGATTTAAATAAATTAAAAAAGAACATTTATGACAAATTGATGCGCGTTGCCTCTGAACACGTAAAAGCCGCTGAAAAAGTGGAAGCCGATTTTGGTATTTCGATTGCCAACAAGAGAATTTCGGTTACGCCGATTTCGATAATTACAGAT
>JAGHBR010000011.1 GCA_021160885.1 Caldisericaceae bacterium | reverse complement strand
GTATCATAGAAAAAAATTTGCCTTTTGTAAAATAATTTTGTAATGTAAAGCATGCTTTACAATTAGTAAAACACAATTTACATTGGCTGAGCGATGAAACTAAAGAACCATTTAAGAAAATTACGTTTTGAGCATGGGGAAATGTCACAGCAAGCACTGGCTGAGGCCATAGGAGTGAGCAGGCAAACGATCCTCTCCATTGAAAAAGGTAGGTACATTCCTTCAGCATTATTGGCCATAAAAATTGCCCAATTTTTTAATAAACATGTAGAAGAAATATTTTACATTGATCCTTCGGAGGAACAAGAAGGGAGGGGTTATGGAGATTAAATTTTTAATTTTAATGGCCTTAGTTCTGGCATTGTTATTATTCTGGTTAGCGCCTAAAATTGCTGGTGTCCGGAAATTAAAAATGAGTCTTTCAGTATTTTATGGCATCAATGTGATTGGCATTTTAGCTGGCGCGGCAGGATTGATTTTAACCGTTTGGCTTAAATCAGAAGTCATGTCAAATCACTATTTTGAAATTCTACTTTTTCCGGTTTTTCTAAGTTATTTATTTTTAGCTCTCCTATTTAGAATTAGAGGTGAAGATGCTGTATTAGATGAAAAACAGAATTTAAATATGATGCAAGCGGCGGCCTCTACTTTTGTGGCCATCATTGTGTTCTGTTTTTTCCTGTACGCCTACGACCAAACAGGACAGTTTGTTGGTTTGATTTTTTTCCCGTTCATTCTGTTTTTTTCCATTTTAGTCTTTTCTTCCTTTACAATCTACTATTACAAAAAGGATTAGCGGTTTTCATTCTGAAATCATTCTGAAAAACTTAAAAAAGTTAAAAAAAGACCTCACACTTATTTGGTGAGGTCTTTAAGCAAAACTTATTTATTGATGCGCGATTAATACAATAAATTAAACGAAATTTCGGTTATCCTTAAAAGCGGACTCCAATAAACGCCAAAGAGTAGAGTAGGAACTAATAACATGGTCAGTACAACGCCCTCATAAAGATTAATGGGCACTGGAGTCTGTTCTTCAACTGTGCGTAAGAACATTTGCTTAACAATGTAAGCATAATAATAAAGAGAAATTACACTATTAAGTACACCTAACACGGCTAATACATACCAGCCTCCTTGAACCACTGCTGCAAAAAGGTAAAACTTACCGATAAAGCCGGCCAGAGGCGGTAAACCAGTCAAACTGAAGAGAAATACTGCCATGGCAACTGCCGCATAAGGCGAACGGTAACCAAGACCACGAAACGCGTCAATTTCTTCACTACCTAATTTTTGGGATATGGTAATGATTACCCAAAAAGCGCCAAAATTCATGAACATGTAAACGACAAGGTAAAATAGCACAGCTTTGTAACCCTGCGGACTAAAAACGACCATGGCCATCAGCATGTAACCGGCATGGGCAATGGAAGAATAAGCCATCAAGCGTTTAATGTTGGTCTGGCGCAATGCAACTACATTTCCAAAGGTCATGGTCAGCACGGCTAATACAGCCAGCAGCTGAGGTGTGTTCACCTGTAAATTCTGTAAAAACGCTGCAGCCTGGGAAGAGCCATGCGCCACTACAGTGGTAAAAAAGCGAATCAAAACCGCCATACCGGCCGCCTTGGGTCCAATGGAAAAGAAAGCGGTAATGGTCGTCGGAGCGCCTTCGTAAACATCCGGCAACCAGAAGTGAAAGGGCACCATGGCTACCTTGTAACCAATACCGGCTAAAATTAAAATCAAAGTAATAAAATAGGCTACCTGGTGCGGCGGATTAGTCATCAGTGCCTGTTGGATTTTAATTAAATTGGTTTCGCCGGTTAAACCATAGAGATAGGAAAAACCAAAAGCCATTACACCGGTACTGGTGGCGGCGTAAAGAATGTATTTTAAAGAAGCTTCGTTCGATTTAATGTTGCGTTTGGTAAAGCCAGTTAGCACATAAGACATTAAGCCCACCAGTTCCATGGCAATAATGATCATCAAAATATCGTTTACCGCGCCCATCAAGAACATGCCCAGAGTGGTGATTAAAATTAGAACATAATATTCTGACTTATCATCAAAGTAGGGCAATGAGAATAAAATGATAATGAGCGAAGAAACGGCGGCAATTAGTTTGATGAATGCTGCCATGGAATCCAGAACCAGCATTCCTCTGAAAATTTCACTGGCCGGCATCGTGTACTGTTGAAAAATTAAAAATACACTGATGACCAGAACAGCAGCAGAGACAATGCCTGTCCAGATTTTCTGTTCTTTTTTAAGCAATAAATCTAACACAATTACAACTAAAATGGCTGCGCTCAAAAACAGTTCCGGGACAAAATATGATAAACTGCTCAAGTTATCCATAGGTCCATTTTCCTTTAACCAAATTAACATGAATCACATTTATGTGAAATGTTTATGTAAAAGGGGGATGCAACCAGCATCCCCGAATAAAATCTATTCTCTGTTACGGAACCATTTTAATCAGCTCCGTCAGGTGGGTCATCGAAGTACGCATCAAGTTTAAAATTGGCATCGGGTAAATGCCAAACAGAATAACCAACGCACCTAAGGGAACTAAAGTGAAAAGTTCCCGACCATTGATTTCCGGAATTGTTGCGTATTTGGGATTCAATTTACCCAGAAATACGCGTTGCACGGTCCACAAAACGTAAGAGGCGGTAATTACAATACCTAAAGCTGCAATCACTGTCAATGTGCGGTACACGCTAAAACTACCGATAAAGACCATGGCTTCGGCAATAAAACCCGTCATGCCAGGCAGACCCATAGCCGCAAAAAAGGCTACCGAAGCAACACCGGCGTAAATCGGCATGCTAATAGCCAGTCCGCCAAAACCTTCGATTTCACGATGATGGGCACGATCGTAAATAACACCTACCAACAAGAAGAGCATGGCAGTGATCATACCATGACTAACCATCTGGAACATGGCGCCGTTCATGCCGGCATCCGTAAAAGTGGACATACCCAGCAAAACAAAGCCCATGTGCGAAACCGATGAGTAAGCCACCAATTTTTTGAGATCTTTCTGGGCCATGGCTACAAAGGCGCCGTACAGAATGTTGATTACACCCAAAATAGCCAGCATGTAAGAAGTTTTAACAGCCACATCAGGGAAAATCGGATAACTGATGCGGAAAATACCGTAGGTACCCATCTTCAACAAAATACCGGCAAGAATAACACTGATGGCCGTTGGCGCTTCTACGTGTGCATCGGGCAACCATGTGTGGAATGGGAAAACCGGTATCTTGATGGCAAATCCGATGAATAACATTATATACAATACCAAGCGGACATCAACCCCTTTTAACCAGGCCGAATGATTGCTTTGATCCATCATGTAAAGCATGTTAAAAGTGTGGCCACCGGTAATCGGGTCTTTTACATTAAAATAAAGAGCCAACATAACGATCAACATCAACACGGAACCTAATAAAGTATAGAGAAAGAACTTAATGGCTGCATATTCACGACGTGGCCCACCCCAGATACCAATTAAAAAGTACATCGGTAACAACATAACTTCCCAGAAGATGTAAAACAAAAAGAAATCCAGCGAAACGAAAACGCCCAGCATTCCTGTTTCTAACAGCAGGAACAATGCAAAATAGCCCTTTACAGCTTTATTAATGTTCCATGAAGCAACAATGGCTAAAAAGCATATGAAAGTAGTCAGCCAGAACATGGGGAAACTCAATCCGTCCAGCCCGACAAAATATTCAATATTGTAAGCTTGAATCCACTTGGTATGTTCTACGAACTGAAACGTCGCTTCGTTATTAACACCAGATAAGGTAAAGTTAAACTGGCCCCACATATAACTGGCAATAACGAACGGAATAAAAGTGATTACTGCAGAAGCAATTTTAATCGCTTTTTCATTTTGTTTGGGAATTAATAAGACGATTATGGCCCCAAAAACCGGAATGAATGTAACAAGGCTAATCAATCCCATAAACCTGACTCCTATGTATATCTTTCCCTGTCAATTTTATTAACTACCAAATTAATTTACATCAAAACAAAAACCATAATGAGCACTAAGCCTGCCAACGCGCCTAAAATGTAATGCTGAACCTGACCTGTCTGAATTTTTCTTGCTCTCTGGCCAATGCCCTGGGTTATATCAGCGACGCCATTTACAATACCATCAATGAAACCCAAGTCGAATAATCCGCTAAAGGCCGAAAAATTGCGTGTAATAAAGGCAGAGCCATTTACAATTCCGTCAATAATCTTTAGATCAAACCAGGCCAAAAAATTATTCCACAATAAAAGTCCGCGAACAAAGGTCGCATTGTAAATTTCATCAAAATAATATTTATGAAAAGATAAATCGTACAAGGGTTTGATTTTTCCAGTTAAAGCTTCCACATCCACTTTTTTCCAGAAGTAGAAAGCAAAAGCCAGCACAATACCCGTTAAAGCAAAAATAATCGAAACCAGCATACCGTTTACATGAGCCGAATGCGCTACATGTTCACTGATTTCAAGAACCGGATGGCCTAATTGAATACTGACTGCCGACTCAGGTTTTTCGATTAAATGCTCAAACCAGCCATGTTCTGCGGAAATTGGATTGAGTGAGGGCAACGTGTAAAAGATGAAAATACTTAACGTAGAAAGTACCATTAATGGTATGGTCATCACTTTTTGGCTTTCATGAACATGTTTGTAAAAGTCCGGCCGCTGTGGTTCGCCCAAAAAGGTTTTAATGACCAGACGGAACATGTAAAATGCGGTAATGATGGCTGCCGTAAAGCCAAAGAATGGCAGCAGATAGTGCACCGGATTCGATTGGCTCATGGCAAAGGCCAGTGTACCGCCTAAAATGGCATCTTTGCTTAAAAATCCAGAGAAAAAGGGAATGCCAGAAATGGCCAGCGTAAAGATTAAAAAGGTGTAATAGGTAACTGGCATTTTATTTTTTAAACCACCCATCAGGCGGATGTCATTGGGATCTTCATGAACGCCTACTTTTTCCATGGCGTTGTGCATGGCATGAATAACCGATCCGCTGCCCAGAAACAAGCCGGATTTAAACATGGCGTGGGTGGTTAAATGAAAAAATCCGGCAGTGTAAGAACCCACTCCAATGGCCATGATCATGTAACCTAACTGGCTGATGGTAGAGTAGGCCAGCACACGCTTAATATCGAATTGCGTAATGGCAATGGTAGCTGCAAACAAGGCGGTAAAACCGCCAGTGTAGGCTACTACTAACATGGCATCAAAAGACAACATAAACGTAATGCGTGCCATTAAATATACGCCGGCTGCAACCATGGTGGCGGCGTGAATCAAAGCGCTGACCGGAGTAGGACCTTCCATGGCGTCTGGCAACCAGACATGTAATGGAAATTGAGCTGATTTACCGATGGCGCCACAAAACAGCAGAGCACCGGCTGCGGTCAATAAGCCGCCAGTTAATTTGCCCTGCGCAACGCCCTGTTGAACATCTAACAGGCTAAAAGAACCGATGGTTGTAAAAACAATTAAAAGGCCAATTAAGAAGCCGAAGTCGCCCACACGGTTGACAATAAAAGCCTTTTTACCTGCATTGGCTGCTGAATCTTTCTCAAAATAATAACCAATGAGCAGGTAAGAACAAATACCAACCAATTCCCACATAATGAAAATGCCGAACAGATTGTCCAGAACTACCAGGCCCAGCATGGAAAAGCTAAATAAGGAAAGGTAAGCAAAAAAGCGATTGTAGCGAGGATCACCATGCATGTAGCCGATAGAATAAATGTGAACCCAAAAGCTTACAGTGGTAACGACCAGTAACATGACAATGGCAAAATTGTCAAGATAAATGCCCATATTAATGTTAAAGCTACCTACCTGAAGCCAGGGCACAGCAGCTGTGATGTAAAATTCGGGATTGTAATTGGTCAACATTTGAACAAAGAGTAGAATAGACAATAAATATGAAATCCCAATGGCCGTAATGGAGATAAAATCGCCTTTACGGGGCAATCGTTTTCCTAAAAATATTTGAATAACAAAGGCCAGAAGCGGCAAAAGCCAGATGTAAAGCGCAAGCGTAATCATAATTTCTCCTGCAATCGCTTTTAGTTTTTCATTTCACTCACTTGAGTTACATCAACCGTTGTTTTAAGACGATAGATGTTCAGAATAATAGCCAGAGCAATAGCAGCTTCTGCAGCCGCTAAAATAATAATGAAAATCGAAATCAATTGTCCGTTTAACTGGTAGTCAACAAAACGTGCAAATGCAATAAAATTCAGATTAACAGAATTGAGCACCAGTTCAACACCCATTAATACGCCAACAGCATTCTTTTTATAGATAATGGTAAAAATGCCCAGCGTAAAAACAATTCCGGCTGTAATCAGGTAAGGCAAAAGACTGTTCATTTTTTCTTTCCCTCCACGCGTGCTAAATAAACCGCTCCAATTAAAGCCCCTAATAACAGGACAGAGGCAATTTCAAAGGGTAGCAAGTAATCTGTTAAAATAGCTTTACCAATGGCAGATGTGGTTGGATTAAGCGCTTTGTCCACCAAACGAAACCAGGGATTCTTACTTAAAATAACGGCTAAGATGATGGCAACAAATAAACCACCGCTTAGACTTAAAAATAAAGGATTATGGGCGGCCAGCGCTTTTAAATCATAAATTTTTTGCGTAAGCAGGATACCAAACAAAATAAGAACCAGGATGCCGCCAACATAAATGATGATTTGTGTAACGGCTAAGAAATCGGCGCCTAAAAAGACGTAAAGTCCAGCAAAGCCAATAAAAGTAAACAGCAAGGCAAAAGCCGAATAGATGATTTTATTGGCAAAAGCCACAATAGCTGCCGAAAAAATGGTAAAGGCTAAAATAGCGTAAAAAAGTATTTCCTGCATTTCCATTAACAGTTCTCCAGTTTTTTCCTTATTATATGTTAAGAAAATGGTTTTAATTGGCCGTCGGTTTTTTTCCGGCATTTGCTTTAGCTGCGGCCAGGGCAGCTTTTTTCTCTGCTTCACGTTTCTGTAATTCTGCCACCTGTTCAGGCGTATAATTGGAAAAATGAAAATTCAGATTCGAACGATCTTCCTGAGCGTATTCGAAATCAGGTGTCATGTAAATACACTCTGTCGGGCAGGGAAAAGTGCACAAATTACAGAAACAGCATTTTGACATGTCAATATCAAACCTTGTGACATGAAAAGGTTTCTTTTTACCATTTGAGGTCAGCCCAAGGTCTTCGTCTTTGTCGGCCTTAATCGTGTCGATTTCGATACAATCAACAGGGCAGGCCCGTTCGCACTGGCGGCAACCGATGCAATCATCGATGTTAACGTACAATTGCATGCGGGAGCGTGGCGGAAGTTCTATCTTTTCTTTAGGATATTGCAAGGTAACCGAAGGCACAAACAGGTGTCGCAGAGTAACGCCCATACCAATCAGAATCGTAGCAACCGCTTCATATATATTTTTGAAATATTCTCTCATCGTTTTAATCCTCATTAAAGAGTTAGCACTCGCCAAAAACTAATGATTATCACCAAAACGAATGAAAAGGGTAACAGCACCTTCCAGGAGGTGTACATCAACTGGTCGACACGGACGCGTGGTAAGGTCCAGCGCAACCACATTTGGACAAACACTAAAAACAGCACTTTACCCATAAACCAGAAGGGACCGGGAATAAAACCAAGAAAATCAAAGGGTGGCAGCCAACCACCGAGAAAAGCGGTGGCGGCAATAGCCGAAACAATGAACATGTTGGCGTATTCGGCCAAAAAGAAAAAGGCGAACCGCATGCCGGAATATTCGGTATGAAAACCGGCAACCAGTTCCGATTCTGCTTCTGGCAGGTCAAAGGGCGTTCGGTTAACCTCAGCCAGAGAGGCGATAAAATAAATAATGAATGCAATAAACATAAAAGGGAAGTAGTGAAAGACATTCCAGGAAAGAATAGTTCCCTGCTGACTTTCAACAATTTTTTGCATGCTAAGTGAGCTGCTGATCAAAACTACCGGAATTAGCGACAGGCCAACAGGTAATTCGTAAGAAATAATCTGCGCTACAGAGCGCATGGCGCCGTAAAGCGACCATTTGTTGTTTGAAGACCAGCCTGCCATTAAAATGGCAATCACCGCAATAGAAGAAATGGACAAGATGTAAAGGAGTCCTACATTAAGATCAGCGGGAATAAAGTTTTTACTCCAGGGCAAAACGGCAAAGCTGGCTAAACTAACAGCAAAAACGATCATCGGCGCAATTTTAAAAAGTAATTTGTCTGCCTTTTCTGGAATAATGTCTTCTTTCATTAACAGCTTTAAAGCATCGGCAATGGTTTGTGCCCAGCCATGCCAGCCGCCTACTTCCATCGGACCAAGGCGATCTTGCATGTGAGCCGAAACCTTTCGTTCCAGCCAAACGGCAAACAAAGCAAACACAGCAGCAACACCAAAGAAGACTAGTGCAGCGACCAGAGCTACAATGGTAATCTCGAGCCAAAAGGGGAGTTGCTCTAAAGCAGGAACAAGATCAACGGCAAATTTCAATAATGGTCCCATACCTTCCTCATCTTAGTTCGTTAGCGATCAATTTCTCCAAGAACGATATCAAGACTTCCTAAAATGGCTACCAAGTCGGCCACCATGGTTCCCGGGGCAACCGCCGGCAACACACTTAAATTGCTAAAAGCAGGCGCTCGTACTTTTACGCGCACCGGATTTTTTCCGCCATCTGAAACGATGTAATAGCCTAATTCTCCACGCGGTGTTTCAGTGCGAAAATAGATCTCGCCTGCCGGGACGCGTACATTTTTAGGCACGGTTTCTTTGGCATCACCGTCAGGAATTTGTTCAACAGCCTGACGGACAATTTTAGTAGATTCTACCATTTCCAGAATGCGTACCCAGTATCGGTTCCATGAATCTCCAACAACGCCTCGTGTGCCATCGCCCACGCAAACGTTAAAATTAAATCGATCGTAAATACCATAGGGATCGTTTTTGCGCAGATCAAAATTCACCCCGGAACCACGCAGAGTTGGCCCGCTTAATCCGTAATTAATGGCCAGGTCTTCGGGAATAACACCGATGCCTGCTGTACGGTCAATAAATATTTTATTAAAGGTAAGCAGGTCGTTGTATTCTTTTATTTTGGGTTCAAAATAATCACAAAATTTAATGACTTTTTCCAGCCAGCCGTCGGGAGCATCCCAGGCAACACCGCCAATCCAGATATAGTTGTAAAGCAGGCGGCCGCCGGAAATCTCTTCAAAGAGATCCAAAATCATTTCGCGTTCGCGAAAACCGTAGAGAAACGGTGTAAAAGCGCCCAGGTCAAGCCCAAAGGTGCCAAAAAACACCAGGTGGCTGGCAATACGATTAAGCTCGGCAACAATGACACGTAAATATTGTGCCCGTTCGTTGACCTCAATACCGGCCAGTTTTTCCACGGCCAGGGCATAGCCTAAAGCATTATTCATCGATGCCAGATAATCCATCCGATCCACATAAGGAACAACCTGTGGCCAGGTCATGTGTTCAGCATGTTTTTCAAAAGTACGGTGTAAATAACCAATGTAAGGGGTGGCGCTTTCTACGATTTCGCCATCAGTTTTTAAGACCACACGTAACACCCCATGGGTACTGGGATGCTGCGGCCCCATATTTAAGACATATTCATCTGTCTTGAGCGGATCGGGAACTTCTAATTCAAATCTTGAATCAGGAAAATTATTGTTCCACTGCGTCATTTTCTTCTTCCTCACTATCTAAAGTCACAGGGATTCCATGCCAACTTTTCTGTGGTTTGTAGTCTTTACGCAGGGGATGACCTTCCCAGTCATCAGGCAGTAAAATCCTGCGTAAATCGGGATGATTAACGAAGTTAATGCCCAGCAAATCGTAGGCCTCACGTTCGTGCCAGTCTGCTGTACGCCAAATGTTGGCAACCGTGTGTACATCAGGTTTTTCTTTGCTTACTTCCGTTTTAAGGACGATTTTATGCTTCAATTTCATGGAGTACAAATGATAAACAACGCCCAAATTTTCACCTAAGTCTAAACCAGAAAGACACATTAAATAATCGAACTGCAGGTCTTCCTCATCACGCAAAAATTGAGCGATTTCATTTGTTTTGTCAGGCGCAATTTTAATGTAGGGTTGCATCACTTCATCGTTTAATTCCTGCACAGCCTCACCAAACTGATCCTGCAATTTTTTAAAAATTTCTTTTGCTTCCATACTTTTACCCTATTTTAGACAGGATGCGTTCTTTTTTGATTTTTTCTTTTAATTCCATAATGCCATGAATTAAAGCTTCAGGACGGGGAGGGCAGCCCGGAACGTAAACGTCAACCGGAACGATTTTGTCAACGCCTTTTAAAACGTGGTAACCATACTGCCAATAAGGCCCGCCGCTATTGGCACAACTACCCATGGAGATCACATATTTGGGTTCCGGCATCTGCTCGTACAAACGACGAAGTAACGGCGCCATCTTAATTGTCACCGTACCGGAGACAATCATTACGTCCGACTGCCTGGGGCTGGGACGGAAAAACATGCCATGCCGGTCAAGGTCAAAACGGGAGGCGCCGGTAGCCATCATCTCAATGGCACAACAGGCTAAACCAAATGTAATGGCCCAGGGAGAACCTGACCGGGCCCAGGACAGCAAATCATCAAGTGTGGTAAATAATATATTGTCTCGAAGAGCTTGCAACTCACTCATCTTATTTCCCTTTCGCTTTTGGAAGATGTTCAAGCTTTGGGCGCGGCTTAATCCATTGCAAATCGCCTTTAGCCCATACATAGGCAAAACCAACCAGTAAAATGGCAATGAAAATGAACATTTCAATAAAAGCAACAATTTTTAAACTATCAAAAACAACCGCCCAGGGATAGAGAAAGATAATTTCCACATCAAAGATGATGAAGATTAAAGCAATAATGTAAAAGCGGCTGTTAAAACGAATCCAGGCATCGCCCTGCGGAATTTCGCCACATTCGTAAGTTAAATATTTTTGAGGGTAATACCTGCGGGGGTGAATCAGGCGGGAGATTAAAACGGTAACGCCAACCATAACCAGCCCGGTAACAAAAAAGACCAATGCGATGTAAAATCCATTCATACCTTTCCCTTTACAATTTCCATTGACCCAATTTTAAAATTTAAGACGGCAATTTAAGACTTTAAAAAAATTAAAGCAAATTATTAACAAATATTTTAACGCGCTTTTTGTGGAACTATTTATTGC
>JAGHBR010000312.1 GCA_021160885.1 Caldisericaceae bacterium | reverse complement strand
ATTTTATAATAGAAAATTTTTACTCGATCGGGCACAGAAGAGCGTTTCTCTGACGGCTGAATTGGTTAAAAATGATCCCAATCGTCCGGCCTTTCACTTTCTTCCTCCTGCAAACTGGAATAATGACCCGAATGGGACGCTGTTTTACAATGGTTATTATCATTTGTTTTATCAGCATAATCCTTATGGTGATGAATGGGATTGGATGCACTGGGGGCATGCACGAAGCAAAGATTTAGTCCACTGGGAACATTTACCAATTGCCCTGTGGCCTTCAGTCGAAAAAGGAGAAAATCACTGTTTTTCTGGCAGCGGTTTTATTAAGGATGATGGAAAGCCAATTCTATTTTACACATCTATCGGACACGAGAATCCGGAACATTGGGCCGCCATCCCCTTAGATGATGAATTGAAAAGTTGGCAAAAACATCCTTCTAATCCAATAATAACTATGTCAGCGCACGGAGAGCAATTTATTGAAGATTGGCGAGATCCATTTTTATTCCGGGATGGTGGAAATATTTACATGGTAATAGGCGGGCATCCTCGCGGCGGAAAAGGTTCCATTATGATGTACAGGGCATTAAATGATGAACTAACCGAATGGAAGTTTTTAGGAATCCCTTTTAGTGGAGAGGAAAAAAACTGGGAGTGTCCTAACTTTTTTAAAATTAAAAATAAATATGTATTGATCTACTCTCCGCACAATAGGGTGAGGTATTACACAGGTATAATGGATTTTAAATCAAATAAGTTTATTCCCGAATTTCATGGCACTTTGGATAATGGAATTGCATGGAATTTTTATGCCCCCAATACCTTGCAAAAACCAGATGGAAGGCGTATCCTATTTGGCTGGATACCTGGTTTTAAAGAAGGCCAGGGATGGCAGGGGGCAGTCTCTTTACCGCGAGAACTTTCGCTCGATGAAAAAGGACGTTTAGTTCAAAAACCAGTACAGGAATTGGCAAAATTAAGAACGGAAAATCATCACGAAACGAATATTGGCATTGGGAAACGCCCTAAAAAAATAGATGTCAATTTTCCCCAGTTCGAGATATTGCTAAAAATTGCCGGGCGGGGAACCGATAATATTGGCTTCCGTTTTAATGACGAAAATGGCAAGCCTTTCGAAATCATCCTTACACCAAAATGGTTTAGCTTTGGTGAAGATAAGGTTGAGGTAGATCCAGTGTTAGATAACCTTATTCAATCAGTACAGTTTTTCTTTGACAGAACAGTGATTGAAATATTTGTAAATGATGGATTGCTTTGTGCCACAAAAGTAATCTATCCTGATAAGGCTAATTTAAATTTTGAAATATTTAGACCTACAGGTAAAACTATTCTTAAGTCTTTTGATGTTTGGCGAATGAAATCGATATGGTAGATAATTGTACTCACACTGATTCAAAGAAAGATCAAAAGTAAAAAACTTCTATTTACTGCAATGCTGTTTAAATAGAGTATGGACCCCCGAAAAATGAATCTGCCCACATGGATGTGGACAGATTCATTAATAACACTTGAATAGTATGAAAAATGAACGGTACTGATAAAATAGAAAATTTTCTTTGTCAAAATAATGAAAGCTAAAAAATCCACGTTTATTTTTTAATGAAAAACTGAAAATTGTATGAAATTAAATAAATTAAATCAAGTTCTATGTATAATTAACAATAAGGAGTTGCCATGTTTAGAAAAGTTAAGCTGTTAACGATCGTCTGGTTATTTGCCGTTTTAACGGGGCAAGGTTTTGGCCAACAATATAAACCAGATTGGTCATCTCTTGTACGCCACCAAACACCTAAGTGGCTCCAAGAGGGTAAGTTTGGCATTTACACACACTGGGGTATTTATGCGGTTCATGCTCATGGAAGTAACACAACCTGGTACTCATTTGCACTTTATCGTGATCCGAATTCAGATGCGCGCAAACATTTTGAAAGAACTTTTGGTCCGTTAACTCCTGATTTTGGCTACAAGGATTTGATTCCCAAATTCACGGCCGAAAAATTTAATCCTGATGAATGGGCCGAACTTTTTAAAAAAGCTGGCGCTAAATTTGCCGGACCGGTTGCCGAGCACCATGACGGTTTTGCCATGTGGGACACGAAATATTCAGAATGGAATGCAGCCAAGATGGGCCCCAAACGTGATATTGTGGGAGAGTTGGAGAAGGCTTACAAGAAAGCCGGTATGAAATATCTTACCGCTTTCCACCATGCAGCTAACTGGTTTTTCTTTCCAGTCTGGGACAAACGTTATGATACTGGTGATCCCAAATATTCCGGACTTTATGGGCAGCCTCACAAACCGGGAGAAAAACGCAACCAGGCCTTTATTGATGAGTGGTATGGCAAGATCATTGAAGTGATCGACAAATACGATCCTGATTTTATCTGGTTCGATTTTGCGCTGGATGCCATCCCCGAAGGTTACGTAAAAGATTTTCTGGCCTACTATTACAACAAGGCTTTGGAAGAAGGCAAAGAAGTAATCGTAAGTTACAAGCAGCATGATCTTGTCCCGGGAGCAGGGATTCGTGACCTTGAATTGGGCCAGGAACATACACTCACCTATAACGATTGGATTACAGACACATCGATTGATGACCGGGGAGCCTGGGGCTATGCAGAGGATTTAACCTTTAAAACACCGAATCGAATAATCGATAATCTTGTGGATCGTGTTAGTAAGAATGGTTACTTATTGTTAAACGTTGGGCCAAAACCAGATGGCACAATCCCTGAAGGCGCAAAAAAAGTATTGCTGGAAATAGGCTCCTGGCTAAATATGAATGGTGAGGCAATTTATGGAACTACTCCCTGGTTTATTGCCGGAGAGGGCCCGACAAAATTAGGGAAAGCCGATGAAACCGGCTTTAATGAGGAAAATGTTGTTTATACACCTGAAGATATTCGTTTTACAGTCAAAGGAGATGTCCTCTATGCAACTTTTCTGGATTGGCCAGGTAAGAAGGCTGTAATAAAAACTTTGCGCGATCCCAGTATTAAAATTAATGTGAACGATTTACCCGATTGGGCAAAACCTGAAAAATCACTACCATTGGCTGGTACGAAATGGGAAATTAAGAATGAAGAAGGCGAAACCGTTAAGTATGAATTTTATAAAAACGGAAAATTTAAAGTGGCTGGCGGAGAGGCTGGTAAAGGCATGATGGGTGAATACCGACAAGTTGGAGAAGACGTCTATTTACAGGTTGGTGGGTTTAGCTGGTATGGTAAATATGATGGTAATGAGTTTAAAGTAGTAGAGGATGAAAGTCCTCATTATGAAGGATTCTACAAAGAAGAAATTAAACGCATTACATTGTTAGGATATGATAAAGATCTCGACTGGGTAATGACTCCTCAGGGCCTGGTTATCAAAATGCCCGATAAAAAAATTGGTAACTATGCTCATGTAGTTAAGATTGAACGCTTTCACCATCCTAAAATTAAATAAGACCATTCAGGTTGTCTATTATTAATGGGAATCAGTTAAAATTTATTGCTATGCTTCGAATCGATTATTTTGGTAGGACTATCAAAGAATTTAATTCAATGTCAGCCTATGTTTTCAATAAAACAAAACAACTATGCGCTTTCTTTTTATTGTTAACGGTTTCAATATTGTTAACAATTGGATGTAAAGAAAATAATTTGAACATCCCTGAACCTGTTACTCGAAATGCTTATATGGTCGTAGAGCTCCCCTCACCAGCGTCCGTTCATTTGGATGTGAACGGACGCTTTTTTTCACGTTTTAGAGGTAATGTAAAATATTTGCATTACCAACATCAACGATTTGGACAGGAGATGCTAAACGCCTATGCGATTAGACATTATGCTCCGGGAAAACTTCTTGAGTTGGTTTGGGATCGTGAATACGCAGGAAAATGGCTTGACGCTGCAACCCGGACAGCAGTCAATATCGGGGAAGATTCTTTGTTAGCTATGGTCGATGCATTCGCTTATTCTCTTCGTCAATATCAACAACCAGATGGCTATATGGGGATTCCACTGCCGAATAATCGCCCCTTGAATGATTGGGAAAAAGCCTGGGATATCTGGAATGAATTTTATGCTCTGGTTGGTCTGTTGACTCATTATGAGTTACGTAATAATCGAGCTTCTCTTGAAGCTGCCTCCCGAATTGGTAATTGGATTTTAACAACTTTTAGCCCAATTAAGGATGCGCATAGTCCATTCTTCCAGGGTGAAGTTGACGGATTTACTAAAGTAGTTGTAATAGGTCAGTTGATTCGGCTCTACCGGCATACAGGAAATACTGATTTACTTGAATTCGTCAGGCAGGTAATTAACCATTTTCCACCAATTCAACAAATGTTGTCCAGTGGAGAGCCGTACTTAATCCATCCCTATATGCTCTCTGCCGTTTTAGGTGGCATGGTTGATTTTGCACAGGTTACCAAAGACCAAAAAATGTTGACAAAAATAGAGCAAATCTGCGATGGATTGATCCAGCATTTTATGTTTCCCACCGGTTCTCTGGGTGAGAGAGAAGACCTGACTGAAAGTGTTTTAAAAGATGTTCCTGATGGACAGTTGCAAGAAACCTGCGCTACTACAGAGTGGATTTTTTTAATGGAACGTTTATATGAGGCAACTGGCCGGGCAAAGTACATTGATGCCCTGGAGCTAACTTGTTACAATGCCCTGCTGGCCGCTCAGTCCGTTGATGGTATGAAGTGGTGTTACTGGACTCCACTCCGTTATTCCAAACACTGGTTCCATGGGCCAACAAGATGTTGTTTCTTTTCTGGTCCACGGGGGATTGCCAGATTGCCACAGCTTATTTACGCCACAAAAGGCAACACTATCTATGTCAACTTTTTTGAATCAAGCCAGGCTACATTGAATACTAAAGATGGGAGAGTAAAAGTTATTCAGAAAAGTGACTACCCTGCATCTGGAAAAAGTAAAGTGAAGCTTAAACCTCCTCCTAACTGGAAGGGTAAATTACGCATTCGTGTGCCAAACTGGGCTAAAAATTTTCAAATAAGGTTGAATGGACGTATTGCGAAGATTAGTGATAAAATAGAAGGTTATTTTGAGATTATTCTGGAAGACGCACCAGAATATCAGGTCGAAATTAAATTTGATATTCCCTTTTGGGTTGAGGATTTTGCCGGTGGAGGTTGCTTTATACGTCGTGGCCCCGAGGTGTTGTCGGTTGACGTGCGCGATAACATTGACACCTGGCTTGGTGCTCAGGATGACTTAATCTCAATTCCTGACGAGATTACCCCCCTTCCAATTGAATCGTACAGAAAATATCAGTGGGCAGGGCCTCTGAAATCGAATGCAAACCGACGAGTGTATCGTGTTCATCTTTATGATAAGAGAACCGATGAGCCGCGCAGTGTTCTATTAACGCCATACGCAGATGCCGGCAACGAAGGAGCGGCTTTTCGTACCGTATTCCCTCATGCCAATAATTAAAATAAAAAAGGTTTAAAATGAAGAAAAGGATACTTCTTGTTTTTATTGTGTCATTGACCATATTCATTGGCAGCCTATTAGCGCAGAACAAATCCAGTCCGATTGTAATTGAGGATTTTGAAGGTGATTCTTTTGGCGATTGGCAGGTTGTAGGTAATGCTTTCGGCGATCATCCTAAAAGGATTGAAAACTGGTGGGATGCCATACCGGGTGTACTAGGTAAAGGTTATGTTTCAAGTGAAGGTGAAGTGGATTCTGCAAGGGGAACACTAACTTCACCACCTTTTATTATTAAACGAAACACTATTCATTTTTTAGTTTATTCCGAAGAAATCTTCTTTTTACCTGGTTCTAAACAATATGGGAATTTAGCTGTTCAACTGCTAATCGATGGCGAAGTGGTCCGTATGACCGTACCCCGAAGATTTCACGCCTTTTTCTGGGAAGGCTGGGATGTATCCGAATTTATCGGTAAATCAGCCCGGATTCGAATTGTCGATAATGACAAAAGAAGCTGGGCACATTTAAGTGTTGATCACTTTGTCCAGAATAATGTACCGGTTGCAGGCATTCAACTCGAAAGAAAAATAAAAATTGACAAACCTGTGCTCAATTTTCCCGTTAAGGAAGGTAATGTCAGACATTTTGTGCAATTATTTGTAGATAATAAGCCTGTTCGGGGCATGGATGTGGCTCTGGCTACAGACAAAATTGATTACTGGGCTTTTACAGACGTAAGTCCATGGCTGGGTAAAGAAATGACAATCCGGACTCGACAATACTATGGAAATCCAGATGTATTGGATAAAATTACTGTTGCTGATGGGATTATTGATTCAGATGATCTTTACCATGAGCCGCTCAGATCACAATTTCACTTTTCTTCAAAGCGTGGATTCGTAGGTGATGCAAACGGTTTGGTTTATTACGATGGAGAATACCACCTGTTTTATCAGCATAATCCGTTTGGATGGGATCACAGTCGGAATGATTATAACAAATCGTGGGGACATGCAGTAAGCACAGATCTTGTTCACTGGATTGAGCTTCCTGATGCTATTTATCCGGATTCACTTGGACCCATCTATTCCGGCTCGGCTGTGGTTGATGAATTAAATACTACCGGT
>JAGHBR010000456.1 GCA_021160885.1 Caldisericaceae bacterium | reverse complement strand
GTCCATAGTAGAAAATTTTTCAAAATATTTTTGCAGAATGAAATTGTAAATTTCCATTTCTAAACGGGAAGGCTCCGAAGGTACAGGCACCGTTTGCCAACGATTAAATTTTACAATGATTTGACCTCCGGTCTGGTATGATACGCTGATGAATGGGGGCTGCGTTACCGGCACAAAATAGGGATAGATCAACAAAATTTCAGAACAACGGTCTTCTTCATTATCCATCATCAGATAGTAAAGCAGAATATTCTCAATAACACGCGTTCGAGTGGCTGTTTGCGGCATGCGTAGTTTAGTGTAACAAATGTTTTCGGAGGTGTAAAAGGCAACAATGGCGTAGTCGGGCTTTCGATGTGGTAAATTGCTTAAAACGCCTGTAATCCATTCCGGAGAAAAGGAAAGCGTGCTATCGTTGGTAACAATTTGCAGCACAGGAGGCATGTGCAATTGAAGCTGCAGGGAAAATAGGAAAACCGACAATACTGATTTTGCTATTAAACCAATCATGAAATTTAAACGATATTATTGCTCCGAAAAGAATTTAACCAAATAAAAATGCTTTTGCCAGAAGAAGGCGCTAAGTTTTTTGCCACTCAGTCCGTCGAGTACGCTGCCGGAAGGTTTTTTAGATGGGCATCGATTTTTTTATCACAAAGAACACAGAAAATCGCTGAAAAATGTTGAATTTTGAGTGTTGAATAAGCTTCTGTCGCCGGTTAGCTGTTTGTTACTTGTCTAATCATTCTAAGCATTTTGGTGGAACATTCGAAAACAGTAAAAAATTTTATAGATTCTTAATATTTCTTAAAATTTAAGTTTGGTTTCTAACATTAATATTTAAAAGTTTTCTGACTAATAACTTTACAACTAGGCTATTAACTTTTTTACTCTAAAAAATGTGGTCTTTTTAGGTAAGCACTTTTCCCCGGATGATTAAAGACGATGTTTCCATTAAGAATGGTCTTTTCGATGTGTAATTTTTTAAAATCAGCCGGATCGGCATTAAAAGGGCTTCTGTCTAAAACAATAAAATCGGCTAATTTACCGGGGGATAATTCGCCTAGGAAGGTATCTGCCATAGCGGCGTTGGCCACCCCCTTGCTAAAAGCCTGGAAAGCCTGCCAAACAGAAATGGATTCCTGAGGATTCCAGGATGGCTCTGTTAAATCAAATTTAAATTTTCTCCAAACCGCTGAAAAAATGCCTTTCAAAGGATTGGCTTCAGCCACCGGGGCATCGCTGCCAAAGGCCAGAGTAATACCATGAGACAACAACGAACGAATGGGGTAGGCAAAACGACTGCGCTGCCCCCAAAACGTTTCAGCTGTTTTAACATCATCCGCAATGTGGATGGGTTGCATGGAGGCGACCACTCCAAACTGTTTAAACAATGGGATTAAGTCGGGTGTTACCAGTTGTGCGTGTTCCAAACGACTAATAAGCCGGTTTTGCTTCCTTAAATCTTCCGTTTGTTTGAGAACTTTTAAAACCATTTCTACTGCTTTATCGCCAATAGCATGGATAGCAACCGCTAAATGGTGTTGTTGGGCTCTGGTGACTATTTTGAGCAATTCTGATTCATTGTACATTAAAAGGCCAGAATTATCAGTCTGGTTTTCATAAGGTTGGCGCAAAGCGGCCGTCTGCGAGCCAAGCGAGCCATCCGTAAAAATTTTGATGCCGCCAATCCGGAGCCATTCGTCGCCAAAACCGGAATGAAGTCCCGCCTGAATTAAATTTTCCATTTCATCAACCGGAAAGTAGAATACCACGCGCATCTTGCGCCCAAACCGTTTAAAATATTTTTGCCACAAATTCAGAGCCTCAGCCCCTTCCATGGTATGAATGTGTGTAACCCCGTTTTTGAGCAATTGTTTTACAAAGCGGTCAAGGGCGTTTAACAGTTGTTCTTCGCTGGGTGGTGGCAGAACCTTTTTGAATATTTCCATGGCTTTATCAAATACCAGGCCGCTGAATTCTCCATTTGCATTACGGGAAAATTTTCCGCCTGGCGGATCGACCGCTGTTTTGGTCAAACCAATCCGTTTAATGGCAGCGGAGTTAACCCAAGCGGCATGACAGTCTTGCGACTCCAGGTAAACCGGATTTCGTGGAAAGAGACGGTCCAATGATTGTCTGTCCGGCTGGCCATCCTGCCACATATTTTTGTTGAATCCCCGTCCAATGACCCATTGCTCAGGCTTAAAACTGTTTTTTGCTTTTTTTAAAATGTTCAGGGCCTGTTGCAAGCTCCGGGCCGGGCTTAAATCAATTTCCAAAAATAAGCGTGCTGCCCAGAGAGAATGAAGATGGGCGTCTCCCCAAGCGGGTAGCACATATTTTTGTTTTAAATCGATTTTCTGATCAATTTCAATTTTAGGAATAGGGTCCGTCTTATGTCCGAGGGCTATAATGCGTCCGTTTTGTGTGAGTAACCAGTTAAAGGGGGTGGCTTCAGGATTGTAGAAAATGTTTGCGTTTTTAAAGATAAAGGTTTGCATGGCCTAAAAAAATAAAGCCCTGGTGGGCAGGGCTTTATTTGATTTCTGTATTATCTTTAGGATAGATGGCTTTAATTTTACCCTCAAAGAACTCTTCCTGGGCAATGACTGTAGGATTAATCTCCTTCTCAAACTTGAGTTCTTTGATTAATTCATGATCGTAAAGATCATTTTCGTCAAAGTAATCGCGGATGTTGTCTGCCATCTCTTTTTCTTTGCGCTCTTCAATCCGTTTGCTGTTAATTTGACGAGCGCGTGCTGCTATTAACAAGCAGGCTTCGTAAATGTTGGGTGAAACTTTTTTGAGTTTTCGTAAATCGACTGTTTTGATGGCCATTCACCTCTCCTTTAAATGAATTAATCTTCTTAAATT
>JAGHBR010000110.1 GCA_021160885.1 Caldisericaceae bacterium | reverse complement strand
GATCAATATGCTCAAACAGTGGTCTCGTATATTAATTTGATCAACATGTTTCAATACTGGACGGGTAGTTTAGTGCCTCCAGGTCAAGTAGGGAAAGTTGGTCTGGTGGAATCAACTACCGATGGTCCTCCCTGGGAGTATACCTGGAATCAGCAGGGGATTACTGTTAAATTGGTTATTGATATTCAGGATAATCAGTATCACTGGGTATTAACATATTCAGGAACCTTTGAAGGCTACCAGTACAACAACGCTAAAGTTTTGGAAGCCTGGCAGGATATGGATGGCACTTCAGGTAAATTGGTGGTGTATGATCCAGAAGAAAATGCTCAAGTTGCGGAGTGGAGCTGGCAAGAGGACGAAAACGGTACTCTGACCGTACGTTACAAAGAATACACTGGCGGTGTGGAAATAATTGTGGTGCAAAATCCCGATTTATCAGGATCGCTGGAAGTGTACGAAAATTCGGTGTTGACCTTTAAGGCCAACTGGAATGCCGATGGTTCGGGTACCTGGTGGGTCTATGATGAAAATGGCACACAAACAGGAACCTGGACATAAAAATTGAAAGCGGGGGCGTAAGCCCCCTTTTTATTTTTATGAAGCTTTACGAACAACTCCTATCCCGACAAAAATAATCAACATCCCCAAAATAAGTTGCCAGGTTATTGGTTCTGCCTTGATTAACCAGCCCCAGAATAAAGCCATGGGTGGCGTAACAAATGTAATGAGGGACATTAAAACCGCCGAGGTCGTTTTTAATAACCAGAAGTAAAGGACAAAAGCCAGGGCGGTTCCCAGTAACCCCAAATAAAGCAATGAGAGAATGGCCTTTAAATCAAACACTGCCGATTGGCCGGATTCTAATGCAAAGTGCATGCCAAATAAAACAAAGGAAGCATAAAGGATGGGAAAAGTGTTCAGCGTAACCGGATGGTAACGCGCTCTGGCTTTTTTGCCGACAATGGTACCTAAAGCAGAAAATGCCGGACTGATAAGTAGTGCAATCATGCCATAAAGCCCATAAGGGTGACCAATTTTTAACTGATCATGAAAGATGATCACTACACCTAAAAAACCGGTTACAATACCTAACATTTTTTTTAAGGTGACTTGTTCGGAGGGCAATAGTTTAATGGAAAAAAGCGCAACATAAAAGGGCATGACAGAAAAAAGCACGGAAGCCAGACCGGAATTAATGTATTGCTCTCCCCAATAGACCAGAGCATAGCCTCCGCTAAAATTAATAATGCTGAACCAGAAAAAGAAAAAATGGGTTTTCCAGTCTTTTGGAATGGGTTTCTTCATTTTTAAGGAATAGAGAAAAAGTGGGATAAAGGCAACAAAAAAACGCCAGCCTGCTGATAAAAAAGGAGGTAAGGATTCCAGGCCTATTTTAATGGCCAGCCAGGTTGAACCCCAGATCAATGAAAGTAAGATTAGCACAAAAATTGCTGTGTATTTAGTAGATTTCACCATCCACAAATCCTTTTGTTTTGTAAACGACAACTGAATTTTAGGTTGATTTTCAAAAAGTACTCTAATAAATCTCAGTGTATTTTAACATTAAACCATGGCATTTTCCAGGCCGGAGTCACGTATAAAAATACAGGAAGAATTGACCAGTTCCGGCGCCTTACGCATGAAGTCAAAAGGCAAAGTTTGGGCCAGACCGAAAATGTTAATATCTGCTGCCGGGGCTTTGGACATCACTTTTTTGAATTCACCTTCCAAAACGTAGAATTCTGTCATGGAAGGCAAACGTGCCCGGTCTGACAATTTTTCAAGAAAATGCAATAATTTTTGTTTTTTGGCCGGTTCGGTAGTAGCTGTTATCAGGTTTAGCTTTCCACCCCAATTGTGCTGTAGTTGTAAAGAGATCAGGATGGCCAAATGCCAGTTTGGGCTTTGATCGCGCAGCCATAAATTGATGTTTTGCTGCAGGCCAAATGCAATGCGCTGGTGTTGTCTCAAAATCATCAAACCTAACTGATGATCCCTGGCGTAGGAACTTAAAGTTTCGATAATGTGATCTTTGGCCGGTTTATTGCCCAACGTTAAAAAAAGCGTGTTGGGACGCATGGAATACGCTTTTAGTGTTTGGATAACTAATAAAGCGCCATGTAAAAAATCATTGTCCTGAATAGCGGTGGTATGTACCAATATCTGTTCATTGGCAATGGGGGTAAACAGGCGTTTTAGTTCTTCCTCTGTTTCGGTAACTTTTTTAGGTGTAACAGTGAAAGCAAAAACGCTGCCGGAAGGATGCACGATATTTTTAATGAACAATAGCGGGCCTGCCCATACTTTTGGATCATCCACTGGAATCAACAGGTCAGGCTTCCAGGAAACCTGGTGACGAGGAAAACGTTGCGCAATTTGCGCCGCTTTTTCGGCTAACATTAAGAACATGCCTCCGCGAATGTCGCCCCACTCGGCACGTAAACCACGTTTTCCCAGCCAGATGTAAAGCACAATAATCGTCGTAATGGCCACACCGCTAAAAACAGGATTGATCAAGAACATGACAAACAAGCTGCCCAGCGCACCGATAAATGGTACAAACGAAGGCACTTTAAATGTTGGCCTGAAACTGATGATGTGCATCTTTTGCTGGATAAAGACCACTAAATTGATCATACCATAGGTAATCAAAAAGAACATGGTAATCAGCGAGGCCAACGCATTTAAATTACCAAGCAACAATGCCAATTCAACCAAAATAGCGGTAAAAATAAATGCGTTTAGTGGTTCATTGGTTGGGCTTTTTTTAGCAAAAAAAGTGGCAAAGGGAATGGTTTTGTGTTCAGCCAGAGCCTGTAAAATTCTTGGTGCGCCTAAAAAGCTACCCAAAGCTGAGGAGAAAGTGGCGGCCAGAATGCCCATTAACACCAACCAACCCCAACGGGCATGATCTACCATAACCATCTGGTTTGTTCTAAGTTCTTCGATTGGTATGTGTCGAGCTGCTGTGTAAGCCAGTGTCAAATAGACCACCATAGTTACGCCAATGGCACTTAAGGTACCCAGCGGAATAGCCCGTCGAGGGTCTTTCAGGTCGCCTGAAAGATTTGCCCCGGCCATAATACCAGTAGCCGCCGGAAAAAAAATGGAAAACACATACCAGAAGTTGCCGTCTTCAAATTTTCCGATTAAAGGAATTGAACTTTGAACAGGCGCAGGTGTGCTGTAAAAAGAGATTAAAGACAGCGCAATAATCCCCAAAATAAAATATTGCGTTTTTATGGCAAAATGCGTGCTAATCGAAATAATAATCAACAACACCATCCAGATAATGGTCGAAACGAGTAACGGATTGTGCTCGGGAAAAATACGTAACCAACCTTCTGTAAAACCTACAATGTAGAGGGCAACTGAAAGCATCTGGGAGATGTAAAAGGGAATGCCAATACTGCCTCCGGCTTCCAGGCCCAGTGATTTGGAAATAATGGAATAAGCGCCCCCCGCTCCGATTTTAATATTAGTTGTAATGGAAGACATGGAGAGCGCGGTGCAGGTCGTAATTGTTTTGGACAATAAAATAATGGCTACGGCCCCTAATAGACCGGCGTTTCCTACCACCCAGCCCAAACGCAGGTACATAATTACGCCGAGGATGGTCAGCACATCTGGTGTAAAAACTCCGCCAAAGACGCCTAATTTTTGCTGCTTTTTGGGGCTGGCGCCTTTTAAATTTTTCAATACGCCGGCCAACAGATTTTTAAAGTCCAATAATTTTTCTCCTACGCTTCAACTTTTTCCCCAAAAAAACGGATGATTGTCACTATCATCAGAAAACCGATCAGTAAGCTGATCCAGGGACTTACTCCGTAGCCAATCAGCAGGTAACCGGCCAGCAGCGAAATGATGGCGGCGATGAAGGCATAAGGTAATTGTGTTCTTACATGATCCACATGATCTGCACCGCTGGCCATGGAAGACATAATGGTTGTGTCGGAAATAGGTGAACAGTGGTCGCCGAAAGTGGCCCCGGCCAAAATGGAAGCAATGGAACTGAGGAAAATATGGTTTTGCAAAACTGGACTAATACTGGCGTCGAGTCTGGGCAACTGGTAAGCCATTGGCACCACAATGGGGATCAAAATGGCCATGGTTCCCCATGAGGTGCCGGTCGAAAGCGCAATAATACCAGCCGAAAAAAAGGCAACCACCGGAATGAGATGCGGTGAAAGAAAATCTTTGGTCAGGTAAATCACGTAGTTGGCCGTTTGCAAATCGCTACAAATATTGCCAATGGACCAGGCTAAGGTCAAAATAATGGCCGCCATTACCATGGCTTTTACGCCGCCTACCCAGGCCCGCAGAGCCTGATCCAGATTTAACAAACGCTGTATCAGAGCCATTAAAATAGCTACAACGCCGCCTAAAAACGAAGCCCACATAAGCACAGCAAAAGAATCGGCATGTCCCACAACCACACTTACATAACGCAAAGTAGACATTTTTTGTGCAATCAATCCGCTGGCCATGGCGTTTTGATAACCGGTAAACCACAAGCCCAAAAGGGTTGTCAAAATCACTACGCTTACCGGTACAAAGGCATTGTACCAGCGTAACGGGATTCCAGGCATTGGCTTTAGTTCGCTGTTGTCCAGGTCAGCCAATGGAACAGCGCCTTCTCTTAAAACCGTGCCTTTTTGCACACAGCGTTTTTCGGCCTTGTACATGGAAAACAGGTCGCGATTGCTGACCGCAATAAAAAAGCCAAACATCAACGTAAAAATGGGGTAAAAATTGTAAGGGATGGTTTTCAAAAAGGTGATGTAGGGATTGAGCTGCAAATTCAAGGTTTGAAACGAATCATTCATTAAGCTCAACTGGTAGCCGATCCAGGTAGAAATGATGGCCATGGTTGCTACTGGCGCAGCGGTAGAATCAACCAGATAAGAAAGTTTTTCCCGGCTGATTTTTAAGCGGTCGGTAAGCGGGCGCATGGTATTGCCCACAATCAAAGTGTTGGCGTAATCGTCAAAAAAGATCAGAACGCCCATTAACCAGGTGGCCAGCTGACCCTTCTGGCGGTTAGAAGCGTAACGCGTTAAACTTTTTACGATACCCATGGTACCACCGGAGCGTGAAATGACGCCCACCATGCCGCCTAAAGCCAGGCTGAAAATCAAAATGGCCATTCGTTCCGGATTGGCCGGCGCTTTGCCCACATATTCGGTTAGGGTGTACAAAAAGCCGCTAAACGGATTGTAATCGAATAAAAAGGTAACACCCAGCCAGGTGCCAAAAAACAGTGAAACAATGACCTGCCTGAAAAACAAGGCCAGTAAAATGGCGATTAAAGGCGGTAGAATGCTGAACCAGTTGGGAATGACTTTGATTTCTGTATGCCAGCCAAGCGCGGGCGCTGTTAAGCGAAAGTGCCCGGCTTCAGAGAATGATACATTTTTCAGCACAATTTTGTTTTGATCGGGTAATCTCTTTAGCAAAAGGGGGAACTGCTTACCGTCTTTTTCCAAGAAAAATTGAGCTTCGCTGGTTGAGTCAGCTTGGAAGTTGACCACAGTTAAATCGTATTTTAAATGAGAAAGGTAAATGGGCCTGGTGTTTTCTATTACAGGTGTTTGACCTGCAGCCACTGAATTCATTAAAAAAAATAAAACAAGCATCAACCGAGGTCGGCGCATTCTACCCCCTTAATGCGTAATAAGTGAAAGATGCCTAAGGCTTTGTCTGTTTTAACATATTACATTTAGTATTAGTTTTCTCCGCATTACGTCATGGATTAACGGACACCACATTAACTTGATTTGCAAATTATGAGCCGTTAAATTGTTAATTTAAGGGGATAAAGAATATGATTCCAAGAATAATTAGCTGGACATTGATTACCATTTTTCTTTTAAGCGCTCAACCGGAGCAGTCGGTCAGAAAATTAAAGACCCGTTACGGTTTTACCGTTGACCGCTTGCAGCCCATTACCTATCAGCTTTTTGTTCATCGAACCAGCGACTGGAAGCCGGTCATCTTTTTAGCCGTAGACGTACAAAATGATCTGTTGCAATTTGTCAAAACAGATGGCGGCTACCAGAGCAAATTTCGTGTAAGTGTGGCCATTCGGGATGACCAAGAAAATTTAACCAATAAAAATTCATGGAACGAAACAGCTTTTTTAAAAGATTTTGAAGAAACCAATTCCAAAACACAATTCCAGTATCGTCTTTACTCTTTAGATGTTTTTGCTAAAGATTGGGCTGGTAAACGCTCTGGTAAGTTCCAACTATACTTAGAAGTCAACGATTTGATCTCCAATAACCATTATCCCTTTAAAAAAGCGTTTCAAATTGACACCATCGATGGGGATTGGGCCAGTACTGAAATCGCTTTTCTAAAAGACCGGGCAGACAGCACACACTTTCCGTTGATGGGCAGAGACAAAGTGTTACGTTTCAACCATCCCGCCTGGGCTTTTGCACGATTAAAAAACAACCAGGGCCAAACACTGACCTTTAATATTCGACTTTACCAACAGGAAGAAGAAGGTAAAAAGTTAATCCGACAAAATTTCTTTTCGATTAACGGCGAACAGGGCATTTTTGATGTGCAGACAAAACTGCCCATGGATTCTCTGGATGAAGGAAAATATTTGCTGCGCCTGAGCTGCCAGAAATGGCAAAAGGAACGCGAATTTCAGATTTTTTGGTTTGAAAAGCCCACCTATTTGTACCGTTACGACCTGGCCATTCGTCCCATGAAGTTAATTCTTGATGAAAAAACTTTTAAACATGCTAAAAGCTTAAGTTATGATGAGTTAGCCAAATGGTTTAAAGATTACTGGAAAAAACGTGATCCAACGCCCGGCACAGCTTACAATGAACTTTTGGCCGAGTTTTACAATCGCGTTCAAACAGCCAATAAAAAATATTCCAACCGGCATAGAGAAGGTTGGGAAACCGACCGCGGTCGCATTTACATCCTTTATGGTCAACCAAAAGAAATTGACGATCATCGTTACGCGGCCGAAACAAAACCATATCAGATTTGGATTTATTCCGATAGTTTACAGTTTATGTTTGTTGATCGAAATGGAGATGGAGAGTTTGAATTAGTTAACGAAGAAAAGTGAGGTTGAAATGGATTTTAATAAAATAAGTGTTGCAGTAATTGGCGTAGGACATTTAGGAAGTATTCATGCTAATTTGTACACCCAAATTCCCGAAGCGGAGTTAGTCGGAGTTTACGACATTAATCAGGAAACTTGTGAAAAGGTAGCTACTGAATTAAATGTAAGAGCTTTTAAAAACCTTGAAGAACTATGGCCGCAAGTGGATGCGGTAAACATCGTTACACCGACCACCAGCCATTTCGATTTGGCCATGGCTGCTCTGCAAAACGACAAACATGTGTTCATCGAAAAACCGGTTACCGAAAAAGTTTTTCAGGCTTATGACTTAAAAAAGTTTGCCGAGCACAAGGGCTTAAAAATTCAGATTGGTCACATCGAACGGTTTAATCCGGCTATTTTAGCCCTGGAAGGCGTGCAGCTTAATCCAATATTTATTGAAGCGCACCGTCTGGCCACTTTTAAACCCAGAGGCACAGATGTGGCCGTAGTGCTGGATTTAATGATCCACGATATTGATTTAATTTTGAGTATGATTAAAAGCGAGCCAACGCGTATAAGCGCCAATGGCGTAGGAGTGGTGTCCAGCAATATTGATATTGCAAACGCCCGCATTGAGTTTAAAAACGGTTGTGTGGCCAATTTAACAGCCAGTAGAATTTCTGCCAAAAAAATGAGAAAAATGCGTATTTTTCAAAAAGATGCCTACATTTCTATGGATTTTAACGACGGCGTTTCAGAAATTTTTTATCTGGAAAACGATGATCATCCTATTTTTGAAAACGGCACACTGGCTCTCTCTTTAGGCCAGCTTGAGCTGGGTGAATTAAAGCGAGAAATCAAATACAATCGCTTAAAACGTGAGCAGGTCAACCCTTTACAAGCCGAACTGATTAGTTTTATTGACGCGATTAAAAATAATCTTCAACCGGCAGTAACAATTCAGGACGGCATTAATGCGCTTAGCCTGGCTCAAAAAGTGATGAAGGAGATCAAACGTCATCAACAATATTTAAGTCGGCAAATGGGCATGGCCATTCATCATCCACAACAAGAAATAAAAGCAAAGTAAAATAACGATTGCCACTTTCAGGTAAAAGGAGTTAACATGTCAGTTCAGTTATCTGAAATCCAGCGAATCAGGGAAATGATCGTTGGCTGTGAGCAAAAAGTCCCTACTCTTTCCGGAGAAATGAAAAATTACATCAATTTTGACAATGCAGCCAGCACACCAAGTTTAAAATTGGTGTTGGATGCGATTAATCAGTTCATGCCCTGGTATTCCAGCATTCACCGCGGAGCAGGATTTAAATCGCAGTTAAGCACCATGATTTACGACACCACGCGTGAAATTGTGCTGGAATACTACAACGCTGACCCTGAGTTGCACACCGTGGTTTATGGTAAAAACACAACAGAATTGATTAACAAGGTAGCCCGTCGCCTGATTACCAGAGAGGACGAGCTGGTTTTTACTACGCGCATGGAACATCATTCCAATGATTTACCCTGGCGCTACAATCATAAGATGGAGTTTATTGAGGTAGATGAACAAGGTTTGTTGGATTTAAATGATCTGGAGAACAAGTTAAAATCCTATTCCGGGCGCGTTAAACTGGTTTCATTAACCGGCGCTTCCAACGTTACCGGTTATCTGAATCCAATTTACAAAGTTGCCGAAATGGCGCACCATTACGGCGCAATGGTTCTGGTGGATGCTGCCCAACTGGTGCCTCATCGTCCATTGGATGTTAAAAATCAGAATGATCCACAACACATTGATTTTCTTGTCTTTTCCGGTCACAAAATTTACGCGCCCTTTGGGCAGGGGGCACTAATTGCCGATATCGAATTTTTGAACCAGGGCATGCCAGATCAGGTTGGCGGCGGAGTAATCGAGATTGTTGACAATGATTACGCTAGGTGGACGGTTCCACCGGAAAAAGACGAAGCGGGAACGCCCAACGTGGTTGGCGCCCTTGCGCTGGCTAAAGCTTTACAGGCTTTTCAGCAAATTAGCATGGATTTTATTGTGGAGCACGAAAAACAGTTAACGCGCTATGCATTGAAAAAGATGAAACAAATTGACGGATTAACCATCTACGGTTCCGATGATGAAAATGACGTGGAAAATCGTCTGGGGGTTATTACTTTTAATCTGGATAGTTTTCATCATGGTCTGGTTACTTCCATTTTAACTTACGAATACGCCATCGGCGTGCGCAATGGCTGTTTTTGCGCTCATCCTTACCTGAAACGTCTGCTAAAAATTACGCCGGAAGAAAACAAGGCCTTTGAAGAACGTTTGCTGCAGGGCGATCGCAGCAATATTCCGGGCGCCATTCGCATGAGTTTTGGCATGTACAATACCGAAGAAGAAATCGATCAATTTGTAGATGCTTTGCAAAACATTAAAAACAACTGCATTAGTGGCGTTTACGAGCAGAACAAAATGACGGGAGAATTTCATCCCCAAAACTTTCGTTTTAATTTTAACGGGTTCTTTACATTTTAAACAAATAGCAGATTTTGCCAATGACAGAAAAAGTATTTTACCAGAATCCTTACACAAAAAAATTGATGGCTACAGTAACCGAGGTCAGAGAGAAAGAAGGTTACCTGTGGCTTTTGACTGATCAAACGATTTTTTACCCCGGTGGCGGAGGACAGTTGCCTGACCGTGGGAAGATTGACGGGCAGTCGGTTTTGGATGTTAAAGAGAAAAACGGCAAAATCTGGCACCAGCTGGAAAAAGAAAACGCTAAGTTTCAAACCGGCCAAAAGGTTGTGCAGGAAATCGACTGGTCTTACCGCTATTATCAGATGCAGCAGCACACAGGCCAGCATCTGCTTTCTGCCGTTTTAGACCGGGCCGGCTGGCCGACGGTTTCTGTTCATCTGGGAGAGGCTTACACCTTAATTGAAGTGGAAGGCCGGCTTCTGGATAGCGCCGAACTGAAAGACCTTGAAAAACAAACTCAGCAACTGATTAGCCAGGCGTTGCCGGTATTCATTCATTGGGTCATTCCCGATGAGATTAAACGTTTTCCATTACGCCGCCCGCCAAAAGAGTTTGATAACCTGCGCCTTGTGGAAATTAAGGGTTTTGATTATTCCGCCTGTGGTGGCACACATGTGCAAAACATCGCTGAAATTGGCCTGGTTAAAATTCTCGGTTGCGAAAAAATCCGCGGCCGGGCCAGAATTAAAGCGCTTCTGGGAGCGCGCGCTTTTCAATATTTGGAAGAATTGCATCAGGTAAATTTTCAACTACGTGAAAAATTGAAAACCGACCATCTGCAATTTAATGAACGTGTAGCTCAATTGCAGGAAGAATTGACCTACTTAAAGCGTTTGAAAAAATTTTACCAACCGTTTTTTGTGGAAGTCAAATGCAACCAATTGGTTAAAGAGGCCGATGGGCCAGCGGTCTTTTTGAAATTGGAACAGGGCGAACAGGATGATGCGGCCGCCATTGCCAAAAAATTGAGCAATGATTTTAAGAAGGTGGCCTTTATTCAATTTGACAGACGATTTTTTCTTACTTCACCTTCGGCCCGGCTGTTTGACACCATTAAATTTTTGAAGGAGAAGGCCGAAAGTCTGGAATTAAAGGGGGGCGGACCGCAAGGCTTTTGCCAGGGAATCATGAAACAAAATAATTTGGAACAGATTGCAGAAACGATTAAAATGATGATCAAGCAAAATTAACGAGGAGATTTTTTAATGAGTGGAATTAAAGGTATTGTTTTACTCGGTCGTCTGAATTACGTTGAAGAAAAATATGGTAAAGACGGATTAAAAGAATTTTTAGATAAATTACAGGTGGACAAAGAAAGCCCTTTGTTTCAACCAGTCATTATTTCCAAGGATTATCCGGAAAATTTACTGACCGATTTAGACAAGGTTTTATTAAACCATTACTTTAATAATGATGTGCAAAAATTTTACGATTTAGGCGTCTGGCATGCGCAACACATCATGTCCATTTATTTTCAGATTTACATGGATGAAAAAAATCCTGGCGGTTTTTTAAATCAGATGGCCTTGTTAAGGCCCTATTTAATTGGTTTGGGAGAATTAAGCATTAGCGAAATTGAACACAATGAATATTATGTGCTGATTAATTTTGGTCAGGAATATCCGGAGTCGGTACGGTTGAGTGAATTAGGATTTATTGAAGAGGGCTTACGCCTCTGCGGCGCCAAAGAGGTAAAATCCAGCATTGAAGAAAAAGACGATATTTCGGTTGAGTACAAATTTACCTGGGAATAACCATGGGCCCTGTAACTGTCATCAACGGAGATATTAAAGCTTCACGCAAACTAAAGCAGATGGAGCGCTACGAATGGCAGTTATTCATGAAATCGACCTTTGTGCAACTAAACGAGCAATACGCCGATTTAATCGAAGCGCCTTTTATGATTACCAAAGGCGATGAGTTCCAGGGTGTCATTCGTAATCTGGCGGATGTTAACAAAATCATTTGCAAAATTGAACAATTAATTTACCCGCTGCAGGTGCGCTTTGGCGTGGGGTACGGCGCTATTCATAAAATGGGCAGTAAAATTCCAATTGAAATGGATGGCCCGGCTTTCCATCGGGCAGCCGCTGCCCTGCACCTGGCAAAACAAAAAAAGCGCTATGTTTGGTTCGACACCCAAAATCCCTCTTTTGATTTAGCCATCAATACCATTTACCTGCTTATTTTTGCCATTAAATCCAAATGGAGCAAGAACAGCTTTACACGCTACTGGAAGTACAAAGAGATGGGCACTTACGAAAAAGTGGCCAACAGCGAGGCCGTGAGCCCGCAGGCTGTTTGGGACACCTTGCACCATGCCAGGGCCATAGAAGTGATTGAAGCTGAAAACATGGTGGAAAAGATGCTTAAGGAACGGGCCCGGGAAATGCACTCAGAGGGGAATTCCTAAAATCGAAAAAACAGTTAATTGATTTAGCGTCTGGCCAGGAGAACAATGGATTGTTCTGGCGTTTCCCTTAAAATTTTCAGGTTTTTAAATTCTGAAACATTGGAAAGAATCGGGGATTCTCCAAAACGGCGCGTTTTAATTCTTCCGATAAATCTGATCAATATTTTTAATCGAAAAAATTAGAAAAGTCAGTCCCAAAAGTACAAGCAACGGATTTACATGTCCACGCCATTCATACCAGGGTAATCTTTTTACTACATCTACATTGACAAACAAAACGCCCAGAAAGTTGTAAAGCCCGTGAATGATGATGCTCGGCAACACCGAATCCGTACGCCAGGCTACATAGCCGATTAACACGCCCATAATGAAAATCTGCACTGCCCAGTAAGGGTTTTGGTGGATTAATGTCCAGGCAATGGAAGTCAGGATTACAGCCCGTGTTACATCGCCTTTTTTTTCCAGAGAAATTTGCAAAAAACCTCTGAACAGTAATTCTTCCGCCGCGGCCGCAATCAAAACAGCGCCCAACAAAACCTGCAGCCAGTCCAGTGCAGATTGCGCCTGAAGAGGCTTTAGCATTTCAACCAGCCATTCCGGAGCCGGAAAGATTAGCTGCACAATTCGATCCAGTTCGTCGCCCACAAGGGTTAAGCCTAAGCCATAAACCACGCTTAAATAAAGAACAGGGACTGGTACGGGGTTTAATCGGAAAACTTTTGCCAGCTCATATTTTTTTAATCTGGCGTAAACCAGCGGAAACAGTAAGAAAACCAGGCCGCCAAAAATGTAGATAGAACGCGAGTTTTCGATCATTTCAGTAGGTTCCTGTGCCCCCGAAATTGCGCCCACTGCAATAATCATTAAAATCAAAAAGAAAAAAGAAGCCAGCACAACAATCAAAGCTTCCACTGGTTCGGGAAAATGCTTTATTTCTTTTGGATCATCCATTTTTAATCTTCTCCTGCACAGATAATTTTCCGGTTAAACTAAAATGGTACAAAAAAATAGTACCCGCCATGGCTAAATTCAATGATTCTCCCACGCCGCTTCTGGAAATGGTTAAACGATGCTCGCTCATTGCCAGAATTTCTTCTGAAAGTCCGTGCGCTTCTGAGCCCAGGGCCAAAATTATTTTTTCCTTGTTTGAGGGAAAAAATTGCTCAAGGGGCTGTCTTTCTTTTACTGTACTGGCAACCAATAAGTGTCTGTTCTTCTTTTTAATTTCTCTGATTTGTTGCGCTGTAATGCCTTCAAAAAGTCTTAAATGGGCAATTGTGCCGGCGCTGGCCCTGACTGTTTTGGGAGCATAGGGATCTACTGAATTTGGGCTTAACAAAATCGTTTGCCAGCCAAACCAGGCAGCGCTTCTTAACAAGGTTCCCAAATTACCAGGATCATTAACGCGTTCAACAAAAAGCAACCTTTTGGGTAATTTGTCTGTTAGCAATTGCAGCTGCGGACGCTCAGCAATAACCGCAATGCCCTGTGGTGTTTTTTCGTCCACAATCTGACTGAATTCTTTTTCATTCAGAGAAAAAATTTCGTTACAATGAAAAGCCGGCAACTCATTCATTAAATGTAAATGGTTTTCGACAATTAAAATTGCTTTAAGACGTATTTGTGGTGAATTGAGCGCTTCCTGCACGGCACGCAGGCCGCTGATCAGGTACGCTCTGTATTGATTGCGGTACTTTTTTTGCTGCAACTGACGCAGCCATTTCAATTTATTTTTACTTATCTTCTGCAACTTTATTCCCGGCTATCTGTTAACAATAAGCTTTCTTTGGAGTATTTGCGCCAAATATCTTCGCGAGCTACCATACCCAAATAACGCATGTTTTGTGTTGAATCAACTACAGGCAGCAGGTCGGAATCGTCGATTTCCATTTTTTGCAATGCCTCTTCCAGTGTGCTGTCCTGTTCCAGCACAAAAATATTTTCACTCATAATGTCAATGGCCAAAAGCAAAGGAGCAATGTCTTTGTCGAACAAAACCGGTCTGATTTCTCTAAGAGAGATGGTGCCCACCACGCGGTTGTTTTTATCCAAAACCGGAATGGTGTTGTAGTGTGTTTTCATGAAAAGATTCAATACTTCTTCAAAAGGGGTGTACTCATAAACCACTGGCACATCGTTGGTAATTAAACTGGTAATGCGATGGCTGCGCAAAATGTCAAGGTTTTTGCCGGCTTCGGTTCTGTGCGAGAAAAGAGAAATTTTCATGGTGTAAATCGATTCTCGTTCCAGCGCCCGGGCAACAATTACCGAGGTGACCGTACCAAGCATTAAAGGTAAAATGATATTGTAGTCTCCCGTGATTTCAAAAATCATCAACAAGGCGGTTAAGGGCGCATGAATAGTTCCGGAGACAATCACGCCCATGCCCACCAGAGCGTAAGCTCCCGGAGGCGCCGTAACGCCCGGAAAGACCTGATTTGCAATGGTACCGAACAGCGCGCCAAACATGGCTCCAATAAATAATGATGGTGTGAACAAGCCGCCTGTCCCGCCGGAACCAAGAGTAAAAGAAGTGGCTAAAATTTTGGCCACAATTAAAACAGCAATGATGGAAATTTCGGTGTAGCCCATGAGCGCTGTGTGCGTGGCCGAGTCGTCAAAACCGTACAGTTCGGGAAACTTGTATGCGATTACGCCCGTAAGCAAACCGCCAATGGCTGGTTTTACCCATGATGGCAAATCCATCTTCTCTTCAAAAAGGTCTTCGATGCCGTAAAGGGTTTTAATAAAGATGACGGCCAGAATACCGCCCATCAAGCCCATCAGTAAATACAACGGATATTCAGCCGGGCTTTGCAGGGTGTATTGCGGAACATTAAATAAGGGACTGGAGCCAACCAATGATCGGGCTAAAGTAGTAGAAATTACCGATGAGATGACAATGGGAGAAAAAACGCCCAGGCTGTAATCGCCCAGAATGATTTCAATGGCAAACAGCACGCCGGCCACCGGCGCATTAAAAACAGCGGCCAAACCACCCGCCGCGCCGCAGCCCACTAAAATTTTTAATCTTCGTTGCGAAACGTGAAACAACTGACCAATGCTTGAACCAATAGCCGCGCCAATCTGCACAATGGGGCCTTCCTTGCCGGCCGAACCGCCTGATCCAATGGTCAAGCCCGAATTAATGGAAGTTAAAAACGTAACCCGTTTACGAATGTAACCGCCTTTGTTGGCAACCGCATCCATTACACTGGGAATGCCATGCCCTTTAACCTCAGGTGAAAATTTAAAGGCAATAATTCCCACCATCAAACCGCCGATGGCCGGGTAAAGAATACGCAGCCAGTTTGAAACCTGATCCGTAAACAAGTTCAGTCCGATATGTTTGAACAGAACAAAGTGTACACCATCAACAATAATATTCAACAAATAGGCGCCAAATCCAGTAAACACGCCAACCAGGGCAGCCAGCCCCAAAAGGTAGAAATCGGTAGGTGCATTTAGCTTGTACAGGGTACGTAAGCTTTTAATCTGCCAGCGGCGAAAAATTCTTTGCCAGCCTTTTTTCGAGGTCAGGTTAGTTTTAAAATAGTTTGTCATTTTCAGGAACCGTTTTGACTTTTAGTCTGCCACAATTTGTTTTTTTAAAAAGGAAATTACTTCATCAAAGGGCACCGTTATTTGCTCACCCTTGTCCATCAATTTAACCGTGAACTGCTTCTGGTTAAGTTCGTTTTCCCCTAACAGTAGAACAAATCTGGTTTTTTGTCTGTTTGCTTCACGCATCTGGGCTTTAATGCTACGTCCCAGATAATCCATTTCTGCTGAAAGGCCTTTGCTTCGAATTTTCTTTAACCAGCGCGGGCTTTCATTTCTTGCCTGTTCGCCTAAAGCCACAATAAAAACGTCTAACCGAGGCAACTCCTTCAGCACAATGCCTTCTTGCTGCATTGCGATTAACAGCCGCTCCATTCCGGCGGCAAAGCCAACTGCCGGCGTATCGGGGCCGTCTAACTCTTTAGCCAGTAAATCATAACGCCCCCCGCCACAAATGGCATTTTGGGCGCCAAGCGCCTCGCTAGTAATTTCAAAAACCGTGCGCGTGTAGTAATCCAGTCCGCGAACCAGATAAGGGTCTTCGGTAAAAGGAATTCCCAGGGCGCTTAAGGTCTCTTTTACTTTTGCGTAATGATTTTCACAATCCTGACACAAATGCTCGTTAAGTTTCGGCGCGTTTTGATTGAGCTGTTGGCAGATATCGTTTTTACAATCCAAAACGCGCAATGGATTTTCTTCGTAACGCCGTTGACAATCTTCACAGTACTGATCAAGTCGAGGTCTGATGTAGTCTTTCAGCGTCTCTTTGTAAGGGGTTCGGCATTTTGGATCGCCAACAGAATTGATTCGCAGATCGATCTTTTTAAGTCCAACATTGGAAAAAATAGTCATCGCCAGATCAATAATTTCCACATCAGCCAGCGGATCGGCTGTGCCTAAAGATTCCGCTCCAAACTGATGAAACTGACGCAGACGGCCGGCTTGCGGGTTTTCTTGCCGGAAGAGTGGCGCAATGTAATAAATTTTATTGAGTGGCGCCCGGGCGTAAAGTTTATTTTCAATGTAGGCACGCATGATGGGCGCGGTCATTTCGGGCTTTAAGGTCAATTGTTTTTTGCCACGATCCAGAAAGGTGTACATTTCCTTTGAAACAATGTCCGTCAACTGACCGATGCCACGGGCAAATAGCTGGGTTTGTTCAAAAATAGGGGTGCGCATTTCATGAAAATTGTAAACCAGCATGGTTTTGCGAATTAGCTCTTCTAAGGCAATCCATTGCGGGCTCGTTTCCGGTAAAATATCCTGAGTACCTTTAATCCGTTTTATCATTGCTAAGT
>JAGHBR010000070.1 GCA_021160885.1 Caldisericaceae bacterium | reverse complement strand
TCATATTTGTCTTCAAAATTAAAAATACAAATGCTGTGTGGTCAATAAAGCCATATTCCGCTTTAATTATAATGGATTTTCCGACATTATCAAAATTAGCATTGAAAGATGTGGAAAAAATAAGTCCCAGTTTTCCTCTAAAAAAATTCCAGGTCTGTCATTGATTAATTTTAAAAAATCTTTAACAATCCTAACCTTTTGATAAAAATAACCAACCGTTCTCCATGCGGATATTGAGACTTTTCAAATTCTTAAGGAAATTCCGGGGATTAACTATCCTGCCGTTAAATCACTTCCCTACTCCATCACATCCCTGTAGGCCTGGCGGTGGCGGCTGTCCAGCTCGGCCAGCAGCTCAAGATCGGTATTGTGTCCTTTGAACAGCTCGGCCAGGTCTTCGTAATGGGAATTAAAAAAGTATTGTAAATAGAGATTATTAGGCTGGACCTTATAAACTTTTTTTAATCCTTCCAGCACTTTTTTGGCGTAGTTGTAAGCTTCGCCTCGTTTGCCTTCATCCAGCAAGTAAAGCGCTTCAAAAAAGTCCGGTTTAACTTCGCGTAAAGGTCTTGTACGGGCATCGGTAATTACCAGCACCATATTCATGCGCGACGACCAGCCCCGCGGGTATTTTGATAGCTGGCCGCGATTGGCAATATCCCTTGCCTTTTCGTACAATGAATTGCCCTTCAGGTAATCGTTGGTGTCCAGTTCCCCGGCCAGTACCATGTACGCGTAAAAATCAAGAAAATGTGTTAAAGGATCAAACTGCCCTTTAAAATGGCTGAAAGGCGTCCCCTGGTCATAAGGGAATTCCCAGATTTTGTCGTAAAAATATTCGCCCGACTCACTGGTAATGACAAATTGGGCCAGGTAAAGTTTTTCATGCGATTTTTGCTGAACCGATTGAATAATAATGCGCACTTTACAAATTACGTCATACTCATATTCGTCTTCAACCCATTCGTAGGCATTGAAATACTGTTCCACTTTGTCGGGGAAATCACTCAAATTATTGACTTCATCTGCTGGTAAATTAGAAGGATCGAGTGTTACTTTGACTTTTAGCACCTGACTGTGGGCCACCATGGCCAACGTCAGCAGTATTAAACACGCTGTGAAAAACCGTTTCATAACAACTCCCGTTTTTTATCAACCTGTTAGAATATAATCATGAAAGATACTAAAATCTACTAAATTAAAACAATTCACTTGTTAAACCTGCCACCCGTCTCAGTTCTTCGATTGAACCGTTTAGTTTTGCACAATTTTTCATTTCATTTTGTTATTGGATGCCGAAACCTTCCTAAAACTAATGGATCGAACAAGCAATGCAAGGCAAAATCTTTTACCTTAAATGAATGCGAGGCACACGCCGAGAAACCCAGCAGGTAATTTCATAGGGAATCGTTTCCAGTTTGCGGGCCACTTCAATAATCTTAATATGTTCGTTACCTTGCTGACCAAACAGCACCACCTCATCCCCAAGAGCCACGTCTTTCAGTTCTGGGCCCAAATCCACCAAAAACTGGTCCATGCAAACCGTGCCAATGACGGGGTAGCGTCGGCCTTTAATCAGCACCTGACCGGTATTGGTAAATTTACGATTGTAACCATCGGCATAACCAGCCGGTACCAGCCCGATGTAAGTTGTTTGTGTTGTGTAATAGCGCCGGTTGTAACTGACCGGTTGATTGGCAGCCAGCTTTTTAATTAGTGTAATCTTCGACTTAAATGCCATGACCTCTTTTAATGGCCACTTTAAGTCAAAATCCGGCGATGGCGGATTGCCGTACAACATCACGCCAGGGCGCACCATGTCGAAATAGCTCTCTTTAAAACGCATAATGGCAGCCGAATTAGCCAGATGGTAGATAGGCTTCAAATCAGGGAAACGGTGGTTAATCTGTTCTTTAATGGTTTGAAATTTTTTAATTTGTTCAAGAGTAAAGTGCGTGTCCTCTTCATCTGCGCTGGAAAGGTGGGAGTAAATGCCAACTACCTGCCAGGCTTTTTCTTCGATGATCTGAAAAATCAAATCCCTGTCTTTTTCGAAAATAAAACCAACCCGCCCCATGCCGGTATCGATTTTAATTTGCACGCGCGCTTGCACCTTGTGTTTAAGACAAAGTTCTCGCAATGGTTGTAATTGTCCCGCATCAGTTAACGTAATGTCCAGGTTGTAATCAAGAAATTGTGGGAAAAAGTGAGGTAGGTGCGCACCAAACACCAGAATGTGCGTCTCAATGCCCGCTTTGCGCAGTTCGATGCCTTCTTCCGGAAAAGCCACGCCTAAGTAATTAACGCCATGGGCAATCAGCGTTTTGGCCACTTCAATACTGCCATGGCCGTAGGCATCGGCTTTAACCACGCCCATCACCGTAGCGGGCGCCACATTATTCTGGATTAATTGCAAATTATGAATAAGATTTTTATGACTGATGTAAGCTCTGGTTGGGCCCATTGTTACCACTCGTATTTGTTAGCTATTTGTTCTATTGTTTCACCTTTAAAAATCGTTTTTGTCTGCTCTTCTTTAACCATATATTCAGGGATCATAGGGCGCAAATTGTAGTTGGAAGCCAGGGCCTGACCGTAAGCGCCCGTGCCGCCAATAGCCAGATAGTCGCCAGCTTCTACGGCCTGCAATTCCCGATTCTGAGCCAAAAAATCACCACTCTCGCAAACCGGCCCCACCACATCAACCACCTCTTTTTCTTTTTCAGATATTTGCAAGGGCACAATCGGATGGTAAGCATTGTAAAGACTGGGACGTAACAAATTATTCATGGCCGCATCGACAATGATGAATTTTTTTAAAGGCGTTTGTTTACGGTACAAAACTTTTGTAATCAACAGTCCTGCATCTCCCACAATGGCCCGTCCCAATTCAAGCATGATCTTTAAATTTTGCCCTTTAAATTTTTGCAAAAAAGCGGGTAAAATTTCTTTTAACGGCCAGCGAGGCAGGGAGAATATATTTTCTGAATAATCGATTCCGATCCCTCCGCCAAGATCTAAAGCGCTTATAGGCAAGCCCCGGGCTTTCAGATTTTCAATGGATTCCAGCAAATAATCGGCCGTTTTCAAGAAAGGTTCAACTTTTAAAATTTGCGAACCGATGTGCACGTGCAAACCTATGGGATTTAACCACTGATCATCAGCAGCATTCCGGTAAAGCCGCAGGGCATCGCTTAACAGAATACCAAATTTATTGATGTGCTTGCCGGTGGCGATGTAATCATGAGTAGGGGCTTCAATGTCCGGATTAATGCGGAAAGCGATGGCAATATTTTTCCTCAATTGATGGGCAATTTTTTTAACAAGCTCAAATTCCTCGACCGATTCAATATTAATGGAATGAATACCGGTAGAAATGGCCAGCTCAATTTCTTCGGCTGTTTTACCCACACCGGCAAAGACAATTTTTTCAGCTGAAAAGCCGGCCTTTAAAGCAAACTGTAATTCCCCGCCGGAGACCACATCAGCGCCAAAACCAAGTGATTGAATCAACTTTAAAATAGCCGGATTGTAGTTGGCTTTTAGAGCAAAGCAGGGTAAAAAGTCCAATGATTTACCGGCCTCTAAAACCAGCTTACAATTTTCCTCAATTTTAGATTGGGAATACAAATAAAATGGCGTTTTATTTTGACTGGCAAATTCAAGCAGGTTGACCTTCTCCGAAAACAGATAGCGGTCCTGATAATAAAAATGCGTACCCATTAGCAGGTCCTTCTTGTAAGTTTGTTATCTTTGTAAATTAACTTAAGAAATACTTAAATTTTTAGCAAGCTATTTGTCCAAACCGTAGTTTTTTAATTTTTCACGGAGGGTGGTACGGGAGATTTGTAGAAAATCGGCTGCTTTGGATTTATTGCCTTTCATTTTAGCCAGCACACGCTCAATATGAACGCGTTCAATTTCTTTTAAAGAACAATTGCCTAGCAAATCCACATCTTCCGGAATATTTCGCGAATCATTAAAATAGTCGGGCAGGTTTTTTAAATTAATTTCCGGCCCGCTTTGAGTAAGGATGGCATGCTCAATCACTTCTCTCAACTCTTCCACATTGCCAGGCCAATAATAATCTTTTAAAACATTCATAGCCATTGGCGAAATAGCAGGAATTTTTTTAGCGTACTGAAAACTAAAATATTGAATGAAATAGCGTACCAACAGCGGAATATCTCGTCTTCGTTCACGTAATGGAGGTAAGTAAATTTCGAAGCTTTTTAAATGAAAATACAATTCCGGGTTAAAACTGCCATTTTTAACAAATTTTTCCAGATCAAAACGTGTTTGGGCAATAATGCGCGCATCCACACGTTTTGGTTTTTCACTGCCAACAGGTTTAATAATGTGACTATCCAGATACAAAAGTAACTTGTGCTGAACCTCTGCCGGCAATCGTTCAATATTTTTTAATACAAGAGTGCCGCCAGCCGCCTGTTCAATCAAACCTTTTCTGGAACTTGCTGAACTGCCATTTTCAGCCATCAGACCAAATATGTCGGCCATTAACTCATTAGCAGTGGCAAATTCACAATTTTTTATGATGAATGGACCAGGTTGTTTTACTCCGTTGGAATGAATGATGTACGAAACCAGGTCTTTACCGGTACCGGTTTCTCCGCGAATAAGACAGGGCGTGTAAGACGCCTTGCTGATTATTTCAACAAACTCATTGACACGTTTTATTTCTTCATGGTTACCAACCAGGCGATCCGGGCGCCAGCGTACGCGAGAAGGAAGTTTAAAATCTCTGTACTGGCGTTTTTCTACTACCTTTTGAACTTCCCGGAAAACATCGCTTAACGAAATTTTAGCATCCCCAAAGCTCATTACCTGATAAATCTTTTCCCCTAACTTTTTGTTTAAGGTTTGAGGCAGGGGAAAATCTGAAATGAAGATAAATTGAAAATAATACTGGTGATTAGCTTGTTCCAAAAGCCAGGGAGGCACCGTTAGCCATTCATCTTTTAAATCTATGATGAATAAATCATAATAAATCATTTGAATGGATTTTCGAATAGCTTCAATGTGTTCATACAAATCCATCCGGTATTCGCCGTTAAGATTCCTTTTTAAAAAATCCTGGAATTCCACCAATCTATCTGAAATAAAGGCGATTTTGTATTGCATCTCTTTACCATTACCCGACTTGTGGGAAATAGTATCGACAACAAATGATTTTATTTTAGATAAAAAGAAAGATACAATCTGCATTGGTAGGTGACCAAAGATCAGGCTGAATGATTATTTCAAATCATTGTTGTCCAGAATAAATCCGATCCTGGACAATTTTTATTGTAAATTTCATCATTTTGACTTCTTTCGACCTTGGTTTTCGCCTCGGTCATCCTTGCCTGCAGACAGGGAAGAGAAATTATTCCAGGCTTAAAGAACAATTCTTTCAAACTTGCATTGAGATTCTCCCTTCCCTTTGACAAAGGGAAGGGAGTTAGAAGGAGGGGTTTTAGCCATCCCAAATCAGCACTGGTTTGGCCACACAGTTAAAGCTGGGGCAGTGACACTTAGAAGTTGGATTTATCCAGGCTCCTTATTTAAGGATGTTTCTGTGAATACTTATAACGATTTCCCTTTCAGCCTGACGAATAAACAAAACTCAGGGCTTTGCACAAGAATAAGAAATAAGCCTATTTGGTAAAGATTCCTCCTTCAGTTCCCCCTTTAGAAAGGGGGAAAATAAAAGAGGGATCAAATAAGTTTATGAACATATTTAATCCCGAATTCTTAAAAAAAGAGCATTAATTACAAAGGAAAGGGAGAACCTCAGTGCTGCTTATGAATGTCGCGCCCAATAGCCACTATCTTTAAAATATTCAAAACAAAAAACCGGGACTTTAGCCCTGAAGTACTGGGTTAACGATTGTGGGCAGAAGCAGGGGGCATCGGTAATTGATTCCGTGTAATCCTATCTATACATCCACAGGTGAACGTAGTTCGTCAAGTTGGGCAACTCTAAGGCTTCCGGAAACCCGGCTGAATGGGAAATTAAAATTTCCTGTGCTTTCTCCGTGACCTCAGTAGGTATTTTTTAGGTTGTAAGACCTCTTTCTTATTTCCTCATTTTAGATTTCAATAAAATCTATCCGATGTTGCTTATTGAATTCCATAATAGAATCACCGATGTGTTCAGCAATTTTTTGTTCAACTGACTGACGGGCCACAGCAATGGCATTGGCAATAGCCTTGGCGTTTGAACGTCCATGGGCTTTAATGACAATTTTTTTAAATCCTAAAATAGGCGCTCCGCCGTATTCCGAATAATCAGTCCGTTTTTTCAGTTGACGAACGCCGGAGCTGAGCAAAGCCAGACCTACCTTCCAGGTTAATCTTTTACGGTAGGCATAACGTCCGGCATGTTTTAGAATTTCGCTGGCGCCTTCCAGAGTCTTTAAAACAATATTCCCGACAAAGCCCTCGGTAACAATGATATCGGCCACACCTTTCAGAATATCATTACCCTCTATATTTCCAATAAAATTAATGCCCGGTGCATCTTTTAAATATTGATAGGTTTTAACCAAGACTTCGCCCCCTTTGGTCTCTTCAGTTCCATTGTTCAGCAATGCGACCCTTGGTTGAGGAATATCCAATACATGCGAAACATAGTAGCTGCCCATGTAAGCAAAATGTACCAGTTGTTTAGGCGTACAGTGCAGCGTGGCGCCTACATCAATCATTAAAGAAAGGCCATGATTACTGGGATGCATGCGCGCCGTTGGGAAAATAGTGGCTAGTGCAGTTCGTTCAATACCGGGAATCATTGGTAAATATTTGGCCCCCGAAAGGATTGTCGCGCCGGTTAAACCAGCAGAAACCAGGGCATCAGCCTTATCTTCAGCTAAAAGCTGCATTCCCACATTAATACTGGCTTTAGTTTTCTCATTAATGGCTTTTTTGGGTGATTCGTCCATGGTAATAAACTGATCGGTGTGTACTATTTCCAGATTGAAATCCCCCGCCTCTCCTTCGACAATCGGATTAATTTGCTTTTCATCACCTACCAGAATGATTTGCAAATCATTGAATTTTTTCAGAGCACGGATAGCTCCTAAAACCAGTTCTTTGGGAGCAAAGTCACCGCCCATGGCATCCACAATAATTTTAATGTCCATGATGTTCACCCTAATTTATTTAAATTTAACATTTGCTATAAAACAACAATGCAGCAACTAAAATTCAGCCAACTTAGACACATTTTTAAAACACGCAATCCAGGTAACTCCAGAGAGTCGCACTATTCTCATACTTTAAACCTCAGCTTTTTCACTTCTAATTTTTTACGTCTCGCTAAAGAACGTTACTTTTATGCCTTGCGCTGTTTTTCAAAAAATGCTTTTACCTGATCGATCGAAAAAGTATTCAAAACTTTATCCTTTGAATACCAGGCTTTACGTGCTATGAACAGGCCAAATTCAAAGTCAGACAATCCTTCAAGGCTATGGGCATCCGGATTAATGGCGGTTTTGATCCCCATCTTTTTAGCCTTAAGCCCTTCGCGCCAGTCTATATCCAGCCGATACGGATTGGCATTAATTTCAATTATTTTATTAAACCTGGCCGCCGTGTCTAATATTTTTTCCATATTCAACGCATAAGGCTCCCGACCCAGCAAGAGTCTTCCGGTAGGATGGCCTAACATATTAACCAATGGATGACGCAACGCCCGGCAGATGCGTTCGGTCATCTCTTCTTCAGGTAAATTAAACGAAGAATGAACCGAAGCGATCACAAAGTCAAAAGTAGCCAGTGTTTGGTCGTCGTAATCCAGCGATCCGTCAACCAAGATATCAACCTCGATGCCCTTTAAAATGGTAAAGGGCGCCAACTTGTCGTTTAATTGATCAATCTCCTGGTGCTGTTGCTTTACGCGATCTTCTGTCAGGCCGTTGGCATAATAGGCCGATTTACTATGGTCGCAAATGCCAATGAACTCAAAGCCCATTTGCATTGCCCGCCGGGCCATTTCTTCGATCGTGTTAGCTCCATCGCTGTAAGTGGTGTGAACATGAAACAAGCCTTTTAAATCTTTAAGTTCCACTAATTCCGGTAACTGACCCTGTTCAGCAGCTTCAATCTCACCCGTGTTTTCCCGAAGTTCCGGCGGAATGTAACTTAAGCCCAGCGCCTGGTAAATTTCCTGTTCATTTCGACAATCTACTGACTTTTCTTTATGATCGGGAAAGAGACCATATTCATTTAGCGTGAAATGCATCTTTTTTGCCCTATGCCGCAAAGCCGTATTATGTTCAGCACTTCCGGTAAAGTACTGCAAGGCAAATGGAAACTGTTTTTCGTCAACCATGCGTAAATCGCAAGCCAGGCCAGATTTGAGAACAACACTGGCTTTAGTTCGTCCCTGACCGGTGACAGAATCCACTTCAGGATAATTAACGAAATGTTTGGCAATCTTTTCACGATTTTCAGATGTACAGGCGACTAACAGGTCAATGTCCTTTACTGTTTCCATTTTGCGCCGTAAACTGCCGGCAATTTCAATTTGCTTAATTTCCCTGAGTTGAATTAAATGTTCTTTTAGGCGATCGGCTTCTTCCAGGCCTACTGGTAAATGAAAGCGTTCCTTGTATTTTTTTCGTAACTCAATGCCTTTTAAAATTTTTTCCTGGGTTTTAAGCCCAAAACCAGGCAAGTCTCTGAGTCGGTTCTCCAGACAGGCATATTCTAATTCACCGACGGTCGTAATGCCTAATTTTTCATAAACTGTTTTAACCTTTTTGGGCCCCATACCAGGAATTTTTAGCATCTCTAACAAACCTTCCGGCACCGACGCCTTTAGTTTTTCGTAATAAGGCAACTGACCAGTAGTTACCAGAGTAGAAATTTTTTGTGCCAGCGCCTCCCCAACGCCTTTTAGCTCCTTTAATCGATTTTGCTTGACCAATTCTGTGATGTCTTCCTGCAAAACTTCAATTTGCCTGGCCGCCTTGTAATAAGCCCGTGCTTTAAACGGATTTTCCCCTTTTATTTCCAGCAGACGACCAATTTCTTCTAAAATTTTAATAATCTGTTTTTTATCCATAATACTATTTTTTTTGTTTTTACAACAAAACAAGTTAGCAATCTGTCCGCAC